>CAVGKI010000101.1:0-6735 GCA_963629655.1 Butyricicoccaceae bacterium
CTGCTCTGCGGCGGACAGCGCGCTCAGATCCGGCTTCTCGGTCTTGACCTCGACAGGGGCGCTCACGGCTTGGGCGGCGGGCGCTTCCTCAACGGCGGCCTGCACGGCGGCGGGGGAGGCGGCAGCGTTCGGGTCGAGCGTGAGGGTGGGGATGGAGCTGGTTTGTTCGTTCATGGCGGTGTTCCTTTCTTCTCTTTAGCGTTATTCTTTAGCGTTATTGTGCCTGCGAGACTTGGGCAGTGTCGCTTTTTATGTCAAAATCCTTGCCGCCTGCAAGACCCTCTCTGGCAAGCATGGAGTTCATGACCTCTATATCAGTCTCAATGTCGAGCGCCTGATTGGCAAAGAGCGAATCCAGCCGCTTCTTGTACGCCTCTATCACGGTGTCGAGCATTTCGTTTATGTTCCTCATGCTCTTGTCCAGATTCTCGCCCTCTATGCCCTGCGCGCTCATGCGGTCATAGGCGTTGAGCAGCTTTATCGTCGTGGGGAGGTAGTAGTTGAGAAATTTTCTTATCTGCGGAATGTCCGACGGGTCGTTAACAGCGTCCTGCGTGATTTTGTCCGTGATGCGCATTATCTCGTTTATCTTCATGCGTACGTCGGGATCCTTGATGGAGGCATAGAGCCGCCCCATCTCCGCGAGCGCGCGATTGCCCTCTTCCAGTATCGGGTCGATCTCAGGTCCGTAGCTCTTCTTCTGCGGCGCGGACTTTGCGGCGGCTTCCGCCTTTGCCTGCTGCGCGCGGCGCTCCGCCTCTGCGGCTTTCCGCGCCTTTCTCTCGCCGATGCGCCAGACCATCACGCCCACAAGCGTGCTGGCGACGAACGCGGTTATCAGCGCCCATGTTTCATACAGCGGCAACGACAGCGCCATTATTATCCATGTGAGCGCAAAACCGTATATATGCCCGACGCGCGGGGGCTTTTTGTTTTCCCTTGCCAAAATATCGACCTCCGTGTTCTTCTTCATTAGTACATTTTATCTCTAAATATTCTTCACGTCAATATTGCATTTGAACTAATTGTTGTAGTATAATAGTATGAATGTATGAGGAATGCATGAGAAGTAGCTCAAACGGAACTTAAAGAGGAGTTGCATTATGATAAAGCTTGCCCCGTCTATACTGTCTGCGGATTTTGCGCGTCTCGGTGCGGAGGTCGAGGATGTCAGGCGCGGCGGGGCGGACTGGCTGCACGTTGATGTTATGGACGGGCTTTTTGTCCCGAACATCTCCATCGGTGTCCCGGTGGTGAAGTCTCTGCGCCGCGCGACGGATATGTTTCTCGACGTGCATCTCATGATAGAGCGCCCCGTGCGCTATGTGGAGCAGTTTTGCGCCGCGGGCGCTGACCTTGTGAATTTCCATATCGAGGCGGACACGCAGGAGAATATCATGCTTGCTATCGACAAGGCGCATTCCGCAGGGAAGCGCGCGGGCGTCACGCTCAAGCCCAATACCCCGGCGGAGGCTGTCCTGCCGTTTTTGGAGCAGGTGGAGCTTGTGCTGATAATGACGGTTGAGCCGGGCTTCGGCGGACAGGGCTTCATGCATGAGCAGCTTGAGAAGATAGAAAAGGTGCGCGGATATATTGACTGCATCAAGCCCGGCTGCGAGCTGGAGGCTGACGGCGGCATAAATGCCGAGACTGCGCGCCTCACAGCTGCGGCGGGCTGCTCCGTCCTTGTTGCGGGCAGCGCCGTTTTTGACAAGCCCGACCGCGCCGCCGCAATCGCCGCCATACGCGGCGAATGATATCATTTAGCTGTATCGGAGAAAATTGGTATGTCGTTTTTCCCAGCGTCGCTTGAAAACCTTATTGATAAATTTGCCGCGCTCCCCGGCATCGGCAAGAAGAGCGCGCAGCGTCTTGCGTTCTATGTGCTCTCACTGCCGGATGAGGAGGCAAAGGCGTTTGCCGATGCCGTCACCACGGCGAAGTCCAGCGTGCACTGCTGCAAAATATGCCAGAACCTCACCGAGGGCGAGGTGTGCCGCATATGCGCCAGCGACAGACGGGATCGGTCTACCATCTGCGTCGTTTCCGAGCCGCGAGACGTGCTGAGCATCGAGCGCGGGCGTGAGTATAACGGGACGTACCATGTGCTGCACGGGGTGTTATCGCCGATGAGCCATGTCGGCCCTGAGGATATACGCATTAAGGAGCTGCTTGTGCGCGCGGCAGAGCCGGGCGTGCAGGAGGTTATTATGGCAACGAACCCCGACACCGAGGGCGAGGCGACCGCAATGTATATCTCTCGCCTTTTGAAGCCGTTTGAGATAAAGGTCACGCGCCTTGCCTACGGCATTCCCGTCGGCTCTAACCTCGAATTTGCCGACGATGCGACTCTTAACCGTGCCATCGAAGGACGCACGGAAATGTAAGGCAGCACTTGCCGCATTATGCGGTCTTGCCTTAAATTTGGGCTTATCAGGTGCTTTCGGCATGAAAACGCCTGTTACCGGTTATACTTTATAGCATACATACAAGTGAGCGAGGGAGGTATACGCCGTTGGTCGTGCACCTGCTCGCTTTCAGAGAACCACACTTAGTTTAAGATTGGAGAAAATATGGTAAGTAAACTGAAAATCATTCCCCTTGGCGGTCTGGGCGAGATCGGCAAAAACATGACTGCGTTTGAATGCGGCACCGACATTATAATTGTCGATTGCGGCATGGGTTTCCCCGATGAGGATATGTACGGCATTGACATTGTCCTGCCGGACATCAGCTATCTGCGCACGAATGCCGACCGCATCCGCGGCATGATACTCACCCACGGGCATGAGGATCATATCGGCGCAGTGCCCTATGTCCTGCGCGAGCTGGATATACCTATCTACACCATGCCGCTCACCGCCGCACTTGTCGAGCTGAAGCTTGAGGAGTTCGATTTACTCTACAACACGCAGATATTCACGAAAAAGGTCGGCTCGGTGTTTCGCCTCGGCTGCTTTACGGTGGAGTTTATCCACGTCAACCACTCCATTCCCGATGCCGTTGCCCTTGCCATCGGCACGCCGCTCGGCACGGTCATACACACCGGCGACTTCAAAATCGACGTTACGCCCATATCCGGCGGAATGTTCGACATTGCGCGCTTCGGTCAGCTCGGCAATGACGGCGTTCTCGCACTTTTGAGCGACTCCACCAACGTCGAAAAGCCCGGTCACTCCGATTCCGAGCGCAAGGTCGGCGAGAGCTTTGACAAGCTGTTCATGGGCTGCGACAAGCGCATCATCATCACAACCTTTGCCTCCAACGTCCACCGTTTGCAGCAGATCATCAATGTCGCCAACAAGTACGGACGCAAGGTCGGCATTACGGGGCGCAGCATGGAGAATGTCCTGCGCGTGGCATCGGTGCTGTCGTATATGGACATTCCCGACAATGTTATGATGGATATTGACAAGCTCAACAAGCTGCCCAAGAACAAGGTCGTTATCATCTCGACCGGCAGTCAGGGCGAGGCTATGTCCGCGCTGTACCGTATGGCGTTTTCCGAGCATAAGCAGATCACCGTTGACGCGGGCGACCGTGTTATTATTTCCGCCTCTGCCATTCCCGGCAACGAAAATACCATCAGCCGCGTCATTGATGAGCTTTTCCACAAGGGCGCGGAGGTCATATACGACCGCCACACCGACCTGCACGTTTCGGGTCATGCCTCGCAGGAGGAGCAGAAGATGGTGCTCGGGCTCGTCAAGCCCAAGTATTTTATCCCCGTGCACGGCGAGTACAGAATGCTCGTCAAGCATGCGGAGCTTGGGCGCATCATGGGCATCAACCCCAGAAACATCGTTATCGCCGAAAACGGCAAGGTCATAGAGATCACAAAGAAGTCCATAAAGTGTGAGGCGAGCGTGCCTGCGGGCGCGGTGCTCGTTGACGGCAGCGGCGTGGGCGAGGTCGGCAGCGTTGTCATGCGCGACAGACACCGCCTCGCGGAGGACGGCATGGTGGTTATCGTTATGCCTTTCTCGTCGCATGACCACAAGATACTCGCAGAGCCTGAGATAGTGACGAGAGGCTTCATCTACGTCAAGGAGGCGGAGGAGCTTATAGAGGAGCTCAAGCGCGTGACGATGGAGTCCGTCGCCTCATGCGAGGCACAGCATATCAACGATTTCACCGGCATAAAGAGCAAGGTGAAGAGCAATATTTCCGGCTATCTCTACAAGACCACGCGCCGCAGTCCGATGATACTGCCGGTCATTACCGAGATATGAATATACAGATATTTGGTAAGAGCAAGTGCTTTGACACGAAGAAAGCAGAGCGCTATTTCAAGGAGCGCAGAATAAAATACCAGTTCGTGGACGTGATAAAATACGGCATGAGCAGGGGAGAGCTGAGCTCCGTGAAGAATGCCGTCGGGCTTGAGGCGATGATCGACACGGCGGACGAGGATTATCCGCTGGTGCAGTATCTCGCCTCTGCCGAGGCGAAGCTTGACAAGCTCTATGAGATACCGTATCTCATCAAAACGCCCATCGTGCGCAACGGCAGGCAGGCGACAGTCGGCTACTGCCCGGACGTATGGAAAACATGGGAATAAAAAATGCTGACCGCGAGGTCAGCATTTTTATATAAAATATTGACTTTTCAAACAAATCAGATGAGATTGAGCACGAGGGTCAGCACGACGAACACAAGGGCGAACCACTTCGTCAGCTTTGCAAGCTTTGCATCAAGCGTCTTTGCCTTGCCTTTGGAGAAGAACGTCTCCGCACCGCCGGAGATAGAGCCGGAAAGACCGGCGCTCTTGCCGCTCTGCATGAGCACGATGACGGTGACGGCAAGCCCGGAGAGAACCTGAAGAACGGTGAAAACGATAGTAAGCGTAGACATTTATTTCAATCCTTTCGATTTCGTACAAATTAACAGCTTGATTAGTATAACATAAGCATACGCACAATTCAAGCGTTTTTTTCAATTATCCTCAATATTTTGCGATATATCATGACGAGCGTGCCGGGGCTTTTGCGCGCCGCCCCACAACAAACGGCAGCCATCGGTTTATGATGTACGCCGGGATGATGAGCACGAGCGACAGCAGGAGCGTGAACACGACTGCAAATACGTTCGATGCGAGCGTATTTGAGAGCACGGCGGTGTACAACGGCGTGGCAAAGCGGCGGAGCATCCCCTCGACGAAAGAGAACACCTTGCCGTGCAGTGCAAAGTAAATGAGCGTGTTCTGCCCGATGTAGCACATATAGCGGTTGGCGGGGAGCGCCTTGCTGACCGCAAACGTCAGCATGATGCCGAGAATCGGTGTGATGTACACCGCGAACAGCGCGAACAGCGCCTCCGGCACGTCGGCGAAATAGGGGAGATATATGATGAGCGCGTACACGGCAAAGAGTATCATGCGCCCGACGCGCGTGTTCAGCCGGTCAAAGCCCGTCTCCCAGCTCTCGCGGAACATATAGCCGAGCGTCATGTAAAACATGCCTTGGAATATGTATTCAATATGCCAGGGGAGCGCCGCCGTGCCCCACGGGAGCCGCGCGGGATTCATATGCGCGGAATAAAACGTGTCCGCGTAGAACAGCGCGAGCGCAATGAGCACGAACGCCGCGCGCCGCGCGGGCGTGCTTTCCCTGCGACTGTACCACTCGATAAATGCCCAGAACGGGATAAAAGCCATGAACAGTGCGGCGACGAACCATATCTGATCGCCGTGCCCGCGAATTTGCAGCAGGTTCCACCCAAGCTCGGTTAAGAAGCTGCCGTGCTCGCTGAACGATACTAGCTGTGAGAGGGCGATGTCAAACACGCTGAAAATGAGCCATGGGACGAAGAGCGTGCGCAGCTTTTTTGCCATGAACGCGCCGAACGGCAGCCCGGCTTTGTGCGTATATCCGGCGACGGCAAAAAAGCACAGCACGAAAAACGGGGAGAAGAAGCAGCCGAGCACGTCCGTCGTGCTCTCAAGGTGCTCCAGCATCACCGCCATTATGCATATGTACTTTGCAATATCCAGCCATGCAATACGCTTCATGCGAATATGCGCTCCTTTTTGTTGTTAGTAGTGCGGTGCTTGTGCCAGCTACGTGTCATCACCGCCACGCTTTCCACATGGCTCGATAGGATAGGCTGAATGTCTTTGCTGATTTTACGAGCGTGGGAACGTATCCATAGCCTTTTCCGTTGTTTAGTCGTTTGTGGAAACATATCCATAAAACTGAAATTTTACGCTTTCTTGATTGGATGTCTAATAACTGTTTTCCACTTCTCAGGAGCAACCTTTCTTGCATCCGACATATATATCTCATGGTGCAATCTTTCCTTGCTCATATCATTAGCATATCCGTTTTGCTCTAAATAAGCATCCATAATTGCAACAGTTGCGGGCTCATCATCAAATGGTCCTAAGTGCATTATTTGAACGCACAGACCTTCCTCAATTGTGAGATATTCCGCTGACGAACAATCAAACTTTTTCTTCTTCGTTGCGGTTTCTACTGCCCAATCAAAATCTGCTTTAGTAACAAAATCAGGTAGCCGAATAACAGAAATCCAATTGAAAGCAGATTTGTTTGCATAATCTACACCATCAACATCATCTTGCCACCAAAAGCCTTCAAGCGGTGGAACAACATACTCAAAGAATCCCTCAATTTTGTAATCTGTCTTATAGCTCATTTTTAGCGTATATGCTACTGCATACAGCACACTAATGGCTTGCTGATATGCTCCACCTTTTTCATTTGGATTCCCCTTACC
>CAVGKI010000102.1:0-6578 GCA_963629655.1 Butyricicoccaceae bacterium
GTATATATTCTATGATGCAATTGTCGAGGCAACAGGATTCACCAACACTCAGATTGGCTTCACTCTCAGTGTATATATTATCGCATCGATCATTTGTACCGTTCCCTCCGGCTGGCTTGCCGATAAGTATGACCCCAAAAAGATGCTCGTTCTTTCCGGTATAGCACACACTATATTCAGCATCATGGCACTCATATTCATCCGCAGCTACGCGATGACACTTGTCTGCTTCTTTCTGCTTGGAATTTCCAGCCTACTTGGTTTCTGGTCTCCCGTCTTCAAGGCTGTCTCTATGGCAGGCCCGGTAGAAGAGCAGGGCAAGAACTACGGTCTGTTTGAGGGCTTTAATGGCATTGGCTCCATGATTTTCAACTTCGGCGCGCTCTGGGTCTACGGTCTTGTCACCGACGGCTCCGTTGCGGCTCTCAAGGCTGTGTACATATTCTACATTGCAGCTTCTCTCGTCTCTACGCTCCTTGTTGCATTCCTGTACCGCTCGCAGCTTGATGCGGTCGCTGCCGAAGCAAAGGCAGAGCCCGAGAAGAAAGCTTCCACCAAGGAGATATTCTCGGTTCTTAAGATGCCCAAGGTATGGATGTTTTCGCTGCTGGTGTTCGGCGTCTATGGCTTCTACTGCGGCTCCAGCTACCTGACCCCGTACTTTTCCACTGTTCTCGGTGTCAGCGTTGTGTTCTCCGGCTCTCTGGCAACTCTTAAGAATTATGGTACCCGCCTTGTAGGTGCTCCCATCGCCGGTACTATCTGCGACAAGATCGGTCGCCTGAAGTATCTCACCATCGCCGCCGCTGTAGCCATCGCCCTTATGATTGCATTCATGCTCATGCCGGCATCCCCCAGCGCACTTATACCCATCATGATTCTGATGTTCGCGCTTGCTCTTGTCAACGTCTCCATGAAGGGCGTTCAGTTCTCTGCGATTGATGAAATCGGCGTTGACCAGTCAGTCAACGGCATGGCCATCTCCATTGCATCCCTCATAGGCTTTAATATTCCCGATGTCGCACTCCACCCGATATTCGGCGCAATCCTTGACGCGAATGAGCCTACTGCGGCATACAAAATCATATTTGCCTGTCTGCTCGGTCTACTCGTTCTAGCTTTCGTTATGAGTTTTATCCTTTACACAATGAACAAAAAAAGCAAGGCAGAAAAAACAGCTTAATACTATACCCCTCTTTTCTTTATCAAGGGTATGCGGTATGAAACATGCCACATACCCTTGACTTTAATCCTGGCGCATCATGTTTTATTGAAATCAGAAATTTTAATAAAATATATAGTATCACAACGAGAGGTTCATAATAATGAATAAAGTAACCGATATAAGTACAGCTATAAGTCTCGTCAAGAAAGGAGATGTTGTCTTCCTTGGCGGATTTGGAAATGTAGGCGCTCCCATGCATCTGCTGTATGAGCTTGCAAAGCACCCGGAAATCAACGAACTTACTATTGTAAGCGAGGATCTGCACTACGGCGATCTTCCGTTTGTGCAGGGACCGGAGGTCTTGCTACGTACAAACCAGCTCAAGAAGGTCTCTGTCAGCTTTATCGGCAGCCACAAGCCCTTTGAAAATGCGATAAACGACGGTCGTCTGGAGCTTGAGTTTATTCCACAAGGAACTCTTGCCGAACGTATCCGTGCTGCCGGGATGGGGCTTGGTGGCTTCTATACTCCGACCGGCGTAGGTACCGAGGTTGAGCTTGGCAAGGAAACCAAGGTCATTGACGGGAAGAAATTTATTCTTGAAACTCCACTTCACGGTAATGTAGCTCTTGTTAAAGCGTATAAGGCAGACCGCTACGGCAATGCCGTGTTCAAGCTCACAGCTCAAAACTTTAACACCGTTATGGCTATGGCCGCAGACATAGTTATTCTAGAGGTTGAAAAACTCGTCGAGGTTGGTGAAATAGAACCGGACAGTGTTCAACTGCCAGGCATTTTTGTTGACCACGTTGTTGTTGAGGAGGGGGCAATGATATGATAGATAAACGTAATTTCATTGCAAAGAACGTCGCGCAAATGTTCTGTGACGGAGATGTGGTGAATCTCGGCGTTGGTATTCCCACACTTGCGAGCAGCTATGTTCCTGAAGGTGTGGAGGTATTCTTCCACGCAGAAAACGGCGCTGTCGGGGCGGGCGAAGCTGGTGGCTTTCCATGGGATTCCAGTAGCCGTGAGAGCTTTATTGAGTGGCTTGATGAGTATGGCGGAGAAAAGGGCAGCTGGAAAACATGGCATCGAGATCTCTGCAATGCCAGCGGAGAGGTGATAAAGCTGATACCCGGCGCAGCATGCTGCGACTCGTGTGTCGCATTCGGCATTGCGCGCGGCGGTCATCTCAACGCAACCGTACTCGGTGCGCTTCAAGTTGACGAGGATTGCAATCTTGCCAATTGGAAGATTCCCGGGGTCAAGCTCAACGGGATGGGCGGTGCTATGGACATAGTGTGCGGCGCAAAGCGCGTCATCATTGCAATGGAGCATTGCGCCAAAAATGGTGTTCCAAAAATCGTGAAAAAATGTACGCTTCCACTTACAGCAGTTGGGTGTGTCGATACTATTGTGACAGAAAAATGCATTATCGACTGCAAACCTGGTAAGCTGACAGTCATTGCAAAGGCTAAAAACGTGACCCTTGAAGAAATTATTGCAAGTACTGATGCAGACCTGTGCTTTGCAGACAATATTTCAGATATGTGTGAATGAAAAGTACGAGACTGTCTCAGAGTTTGTGTAGAGCTCAAAATCGGTACAGCATGAGTTATAGCATGCAGGGTCACATAAGCTCTAGGATTGTCTCGTTTTTTCCCACCTCTCCGCGCGCATCATTTATTCTTATCCCTCGGACGGAACAGCAGCGCCATTATCAGCGCAAAGAACACCGCCGCGCAGATGCCGCCCGCACAGGCGGTCAGCCCGCCTGTGAACGCACCCAGCACGCCCGATTCCGCCACAGCTTCGCGCACGCCCTTTGCCAATGCGTTGCCGAAGCCCGTCAGCGGCACGCTCGCCCCGGCGAGCGCAAAGTCCGCAAACGGCTGGTATATCCCCAACGCGCCGAGCACCACGCCCGCAACGACATAGCTTGTGAGTATTCGCGCGGGGGTGAGCCTTGTGCAGTCAATGAGCAGCTGCCCGATAACGCACAGCATACCGCCCACGGCAAACGCCTTTATATAGTCCATGATACCTCCCATGCGTCAAGCCTCCGTTTCCAGCGCCACTGCGTGGCATATGCCGGGGATGGGCTGCCCCTGCTGCGTGCTCGTCGGACTCATGAGTGCGCCCGTCGCCGCGAAGAGCACACGCTTCCACACGCCGCGCCGCATTGCGGGCAGAATATGCGCGCACAGCACGCTCGCGCTGCACCCGCAGCCGGAGCCGCCCGCGTGCACGTCCTGCGTGCGCAGGTCATAAATGAGCACGCCGCAGTCCATATACCGCGCGCCGAGCGTCACACCGTCGGCGGCGAAAAGCGATTGGAGTATATCATGCCCCAGCGCGCCGAGGTCGCCGGTGAAGATGGCATCATAATATTCCGGGGCGCGTCCCGTGTCGGCAAAGTGGGCGCGGAGCGTGTCGTATGCCGCCGGTGCCATTGCCGCACCCATGTTGTTCGCATCGTCTATCCCCGCATCGACAATGCGCCCGACGGTCACGTGTGTGAGGTGTGCGCCGCGCCCCTGCGCCGTCACTATCGCCGCGCCCGCGCCCGTCACCGTCCACTGCGACGTGGGAGGGCGCTGCCCGCCGTACTCAAGAGGGAAGCGGTACTGCCGCTCCGCCGTGCAGAAGTGCGAGCCCGTCACGGCGCACGCCGAGCTTGCGCAGCCGCCGTCCGTGAGCATTCCCGCCAGCGCCAGCGACTCCGCCATGGTCGAGCATGCGCCGTATACGCCGAGATATGGCACGTCGGTGTCCTTCATGGCGAACGCCGTGCTGACGCACTGGTTCAAAAGGTCGCCGGAGATGATAATATCCGGCGTGTCCTCCGCCATGCCCGCCTTGCCGCAGGCAAGCGTGAATGCATGGCGTATCATATGACTCTCCGCCGCCTCCCAGCTTTTCTCGCCGAAATATGAATCGGCGGAAATATAGTCAAAGCACCTGCCGAGCGGACCCTCCCCCTCGCGCTTTCCCACCACGGCGGCGGATGCCGCAACGCACGGGCGGCGCTCCAGCTCCGCCGTCTGTCTGCCGAGCTTTTTCATCGCATTACCTCGCTTAAGTATTTAATGTATGTAGTATTTCCCCGATATATAAAAATACTCCCAGGGGCGAACCCTGAGAGTATTTTTTGTGAATATCATGCAGCTTTTACAGCCGCTTTTTTGTCAATTGTGCGTTCAGCTCAGTACGCTGCCGTCGGCGAGGGTGATGCTGTAACCGTTGAAGTCTATAAGCCCGTTGTTTTCCAGTGTGCTTATCGTGCAGTCGCCGGTCAGCGTCCATGTGCAGCCCTTGCCGATCGTCACGCTGACGTTGTTGTCAACTGCGCTGCCGTCGGTGTTTTTGAGGATGTTGATCGTGCCGGTGAAGGAGCTGGCGTTTTTCAGCGTGAGGGAGAGGGTGGAGATGCTGTCGACAAGAATGTTGCCCTCAAGGGTCTGCCCGTCTGCCGTGACCTCCGCCTGTGCGCCGTTCAAGCCTGCCTCGCCCCAGCCGCGCTCGCCGGAGTTGCCGCTCACGCGCATGAGGTAGCCGTCCTTGTCGTTGTTGGTGATTTTCACGCCGGAGAGCGTCACAACGGCATGGGTGTTCGTGATGTAGAACATATCGCCGCTCTCGCCCGTGAGCGAGCCGCCCGTAATGCTCAGCGTCGATGTGCCGACATCGGCGTCACCGGACATGGACTGGTAAATCATCACGTTGTGCACATTCTCGCCGGAGCTTGTCCCCTCGGTCTTGCTCATGCTGCCGGAGACATCGCAGTCAGTAAGGGAGATGGAGTTGTTGCCCTCAATGACCAACGCTTCCGAGCCTGTCGCCGTGAGCGCTGCATCCTCGACGGATATGTCTGCGGTGGAGTACACGGCGGGGGAGTTCAGCCCGGCGGAGGTGTATATGCCGCCAGTCACGCTGACCGTGCCGCCGCCCCGGTCGGAGCGTATCGCGGCGGAGGAGTTGCCTGCGGTGAACACGGTGAGGTTCCTGGCAATCGTCGTGCCGCCGCCGGTCGTCTGGATGCCGCCGGAGTTGTCGGCGCTTGTATTGATGGTAGAGTCGGCGATGGTGACGGTCGTGCCGCTGCCGTAGCTGAACACGCCGTTGCCGTTCTGCGCGTCGGAGGTGATATTTGCGCCCGTTATCTCCACCTGCGCGCCGTTCGTGGCGAGCACTGCGGCGTTCATGCCGTAAAAGTCGCCGCTCTCGGTGTTGGAGCTTGCACCGGAGGTCTTGTCCACGATGATGTTCTTGAGCGTGACGGTCGCGCCGTCAATGCGCAGGGCGTTCTCATCGTCGCCGGTGGAGGTGTAAGTCTCGTTGGAGTACGTGCCGTCGGTGCTTATCGTGTTGGCGCTCGTGCCCTGCGTCACCTCGCCGCTGCCGCCGTCGAAGCCGCCGGAACCGCCGGGTGCGCCGCCCTTCATGTCAGGGGGCTGCTGTCCGTCGGGCATTTCCGGGGGCTCTTCGCCGTTGGGTTTTTCGGGCGGCTCGCCGTCGGGGGCATCGCCGTCGGGCTTTTCGGGCGGGGTGTTCGTGCTGTCTGCGGCGGTGCTCGTCGTGCCGCTCGCCTCTGCGGAGGTGGCGGAGCACGCGGTGCACAGCACCAGCATCGTCAGCGCCAGTATCAATGACAGTATGCGTTTTGAGTTCATGTATATCATCCTTTCGGGCAAGTGTTGTCTTGGTTTACGCGCTTAGGATACCCCCCAATACTTAACTCAGCCTAAATAAAACATGAAAAAAATGTGAACATAGGCACAAATAAAGCCAACGCCGCACGGTACAATGCGGCGTTGGGTTTATATTATACTGGTATTCTATTGCCGTAGATTGATTTGTCAGAGACACCCACGGCGCCCCTGAAAGGGGAGCTGTCAGCGGCGTAGCCGATGACTGAGGGGTTTCATTTCAGCATTGTGCAGACCGCAACAGAAACCCCTCCACCGCTAGCGCGGTCCCCCTCCCGCTTTCAGGGGAGGCAAGGCGGTGCGCTGCTGCTCTCTCTGCTAAAGCGTTAGTTCACATTGTTCAAATAAAAGTTTTCTATCAGATTATAATATTACTCCTCAATGTGCTCCATGCCTTGGCTGACGATGGTGCGCACATGGTCGTCGGCAAGGGAGTAGAACACACTGCGCCCCTCGCGGCGGCTCTTGACGAGCTTGTTCTGCTTCAAAATCTTTAGCTGGTGCGACACGGCGGACACCGTCATGTTCAGCGCCGCGGCGAGGTCGCACACGCACACCTCCGCCTCGAACAGCACGAACAGTATACGAATGCGCGTCGAATCGCCGAACACCTTGAAAAGCTCCGCAAGGTCGTAAAGCTCCTCCTCTGCGGGCAGCGTCTCCCGCACTATCTTCAAAAGCTCCTCGTGCACCTCGTCAGT
>CAVGKI010000103.1:0-6545 GCA_963629655.1 Butyricicoccaceae bacterium
GGGAATAACGGGCGAGCCGTCCGAGGTGTCCGGGCTGGGCAAGGTGATACAGAAAATGACGGAGATAATGCTCGTCGAGGTGCAGCAGCAGTCGGCGCTGAATTATATGGAGACGGTGCGCCGCAGCTTCATCGAGCGGCTGCTGTTCGGCGATATGTCGGACGAGCGCAGTCTGCGCGCCACGGCGAGCGCGCTGGACTTCGCGCTGCACCTGCCGAGGGTGGCGGCGGTGTTCGCCCCGGTGGGCGATGCCCTCGCCCCGCCGCCGAGCCCCGGCGCAGACGGCGGTATAAGCGCGCTGCGCGTTGCGCAGACCGCGCTGGGCGGCAGTCGAAGCGTCTGTGTGCCGATAAACGGGGAGCTCCTCGTGCTCTTTGAGGAGAGCACGCCTGCCGCCGTCGCTGTGCGCTCGCGCGCCGTATGCCGCGCCATACGGGACTTCAGCGGGGCGGAGATGTGCTGCGGCATCGGGCAGTGCGCGGCAGATTACACTCAGCTTGCCCGTGCATACCGGCAGGCGCTCACGGCGTGCCATGTGGCAAGAGCCTCCGGAGAGCGTATCGCCGTGTTTGACGAGCGCTCCCTGCCGTTCGTTGTGCAGTCTATACCCGCGCATATCATGCGCGCGCTCGTTGACAGCGCCTTTGCCGGCTGCGGCGCGGAGGAGCGCGGCGAGCTGCTTGACACGCTGGCGCTGTATTATAAGCACGGCGGCAGCACTGCAGCGGCGGCAGCGGAGGTGTTCATCCATCCCAATTCTTTTCTATACCGTCTCAATAAGGTGAAGGCGAAAACCGGCATGGATCCCCGTGTGCCGAGGGATTGCTGTCTGCTCGGACTGATCGCGGCATATCGTGTGCTGCAAGGCTCGGAGCACTGAGCAAGCGCCTCTGTGTTTGTTTTATATCAGATTAAATTCATAAAATGTTTGCCAAACGTTAAGAAAATATCATCTTCATTCTCATAATCTCCTTAAAAGTTCTTGATATTATATGACCATGCTGAACGAGAAAGCAGCATAGTCTCGAAGAAAGTAAGAAAGTAAAAACGGAACACTCTGAAAGGAGAATTGACAATGAATAAATACATGACTGAAAACGAGGTTTACACGCTGGCACTGAACGCACTGGGGCTTGACGGAAAGAACGCATATCTGCTCAGCCTTGAGCGCCACGGCGAATACGCCGAGGCGGATATATGGACGGAGTGGCTGCGCTACGACTGTTGGGTCGACGTGTCGCGCGGCAAGCTCGCGGGCGTGGACTACGCTCCGTCGAGAGACGAGGATCTTGAGGACGCGCTCGACGCGGACGTGCGCAGCGACATCGTCGTGGCGTAAGAGTAAATAAAACACACCTAACAAATTTCCGATATGCGCAGACCCGCATCTGCGTATATCGGAAATTTTCTCTTTATTTATCCGAAAATCCTATATATGTACCGAAGCCGAGCATATATGCCGCCATTGAGATTGCCAGCTCTTCCGATTTTATATTCTGCTTATCCGCCATTGCACGGAGCTCATCATAAACCGTATCGTGAGGAATGATAGAACTCCCCATCTCGTTCACTACCCTTTCAATTACAGACGGAAGAACCATGCACATTTGATAAAATGCATCGTTCTGCCCCGTTACAAGAGCATAAAACCGATCCAAGCTCACCCTTCGTATAAGCTTATGCCCAACTCGGCGCTTGTCCACAGTGGTTTCCCATTTGACGTTCTGCGAACACTTGGCAATAGCCTCCACGAGAAAGCAGGCACAATCATCATCGTTTAGAATTTGATTCTGCATTTTGATAAAAGTTTTCCCGGCAGAGGCGGAGTTCATAGTATTATGCTTATTCTTCATCTCAACATATACAGTGCGAACGCTTCCCGCGTCAGGAATCGGAATGCCGTCGGGATTCTCGAAGATAACGTCCCAACCGCCCTCTTTGCCGTTCGGCGGGACATGACAGCCGTCGATATATTGAAATATGCGCTGATGGAAATACCCTATATCGTTGTTGTTCGATTTATCCCTCTGGCGGAATATTTCATTGCTAACTATCTGTTCCCACGATGAATGATAAACCGTTTTGTCGAAAATAAGCTTGATGGGGTCAATGAGATTTTTGTTGAATCTCTCAATGTCATAAGATTCCAGTTTTTCTCCGTATTTTTCTATGGTTGCCCGGATATGCTCGGTAAAATCGTGTTCGGATATAAAGCCCAAAGTCCACATTATAAACACTCCAATGCTTCTATTATTTGTTTTCCGATATCCAGTGCAAGGTTTACGGGAACAGCGTTCCCTACCTGTTTATATTGAGATGCCACACTGCCGCAGAACTGCCATTCGTCAGGGAAGCTCTGACAGCGTGCATTTTCCCTTACAGTAAACGGGCGCGCCTCCAACGGGTGACAGCGGTCGGTCTGTTTTTGGCTTGGAGATGTGAGCACCGTGAGGGACGGCTCGTCAAGAGCTAACCGCCGCAGTATCCCGGTGCGCCCCCCGCCCATATACCAGCAGCTTTTCATATATTCCTTTGCAATTTCTTCTGGTATGTCTCTCCAATACCCGCCGGGCGGAACAAGCTCAAATATTTTCTGCTTATATTCCGAATACGGTGTGCCGTCACTCGGCGGACAATCCGACAGAATGTCACGCAAAACAGGTCTGTACTTATGAGGTTCGGGGAAAGAGAATTGCACACGGTCAGCAATATCATTGCGGATTCCGATAGTTATTAGGCGCTCGCGCTTTTGCGCCACGCCATAGTCCCAAGCGTTTAACACCTTTTTTTGAATTGAGTACCCCGTGCGCTCGAAAATATTCGTAATAGTACGGTATGTTTTACCGCCATCATGTGTCAACAGACCGCGGACATTTTCAAAAAGGAACATTTTAGGTTGGAGCTGTTCGAGGAACTTTGCATAGTGATAAAAAAGCGTTCCTCGTGCATCTTCCAGTCCGAGACGTTTACCGGCATAAGAAAAGCTTTGGCACGGTGCGCCGCCGGACAATAAATCCAGCTCTCCGCTGCTAAGCTCAAAATATTCAAGCAAATCAAGGCATGAGATGTTTGCAATGTCGTCATTTATAACGCGCCATTTTGGGCGGTTGCGCTTCAAGGTGTCGGCAGCATCTTTATCGATCTCAATCAAGCCCAGTGTGTGGAAGCCGGCTTTTTCCAGTCCGAGGGCAAGCCCGCCTGCCCCGGCAAAAAGCTCTAAAGATGTGAATATACTGTTGTCTCCGCAAACACCCACGCTGTGTCCTCCGCCCTGTTCGACGTTATTTGAGAATAACATAAATACAGCTATAATATATCTCAAAATCGCAGAAAATGCAAGCGGGCGATAAGATGATGCGCAGTGCGCCTCCTTCACAGCGCGGCGCGCTGCTCCGGGGTCATGCGGTATTGGGGCTTGACGTGATAGGCGATCTCGGCATACTGGCGGGCGCGCTCACGCAGGGAGAAGTTGCCGTTTTGGCTGCACCAGACATAAAGCTCATGCACGATGAGGTCGGTGGCGATTTTCGAGAGCAGCTCCGGCTCCTCCTCCGTCTCGATTATGCCCGCCTTGGCGCAGTTCTTCGCGAGCGCGGCAAAAAGGTCGTCGAGCGAGTGCACCGCCGCGCGTATGCCGTCGGGCGATTCAAACTGCATGATGAAAAGCGTGCTCGTCAGCTCCGGTCCAAACTCCAGCGCGATGGTGATAAAGCGCTCAAAAAGCTGCCATATGCGCTCAAAATCGTTCTCGGCGTTGGCAAAGCGCTTGAAGCTCTCATCGTCCGTGTGGCGCGGCTTTGCCACAACATAGTCAAGTATGCCGCGCTTGCCGTTGAACACCGAATAAAACACCGAGCGCGACACGCCGCAGTGCTCGCATATATCGTTGACGCTGACGTTCTTATACCCGCGTGCCTTGAACAGCTCTATCGCGCCGCGCGCGATGCTCTCCTGAAGATTATTCATAAAGTGCACCTCTGTTAATTTGTCCTGTTCGCAAATACATTTTATAAAATTCGTTTTATAAAGTCAACCGTTTTTCCGGGATGTTTTCAAATTCTTTGCGCATTTTTTGTGAGTTTTGACAAAGTATATGTTAAGTTATTGACCAAGTGCGGCAAATTTATTAAAATTAAACTCGGCATTAAGTACAATTACATTATAAAAAAGAAAAACGATCAGGAGGCAGCAAGTCTATGACTAAGGACGAAAAAATCGCAAAGCTCGGTAAGGAAATTACCGACCGTGCGACCGTGCTTCTCGGCAAGGACAAGATCACGCCCGACGCACCGGAGTATCTGGGCATCAACTCCGCGCTGAAGTACACAGCGCACAAGTACGACCAGAAGATGGCGGATGATATTCTCGACATCGCCCTGACGATGAAAAAGCGCGTGCCGCTCACGATAGAGCAGCTCGTCACGAAGAACCCGCAGTTCGACAGAGCGTATCTTGAGAAAGCGCTGCAGGCGCTCAGCGAGAGCGGTCTTGTCGAGTATCATTGGGAAAACCTCGACGGCAAGAACCCCAACCACGAAAAGCGCTGGGTGCTGGACATGTTCGTCCCCGGCAGCGCAGAGATAATGATGATAAACCCGGAGCAGTCGGATATGTTCCCGGAGACCGCCGACTTCTTCGAGCGCATGGCGTTCCTCCCGCTCGCCGGCATTACGGAGCTTGTGCCCCCCGGAGGCGCGGGCATCGGCATGCACGTTGTCCCCGTTGAGAAAGCCATCCCCGCAGAGAGCAAGTCCCTCCCCATCGAGCATCTCAGCCACTGGCTGAAGAAGTACGAGGGTCACATCGGCGTGTCCGTGTGCTCCTGCCGCAAGCAGCAGCGCATCCGCGGCGAGGGCTCTGGCGACGTTGAGGCAGAGTGGTGCATCGGCGTGGGCGATTTCGCCGACTACTGCCGCGAAACGAACCACGGCCGCGACATCACCTATGAAGAGGCTATGGACATCCTCCAGAAGGCCGAGGATAAGGGCTACGTTCATCAGATCACGAACATAGACGGTGAGAACAAGATATTCGGTATCTGCAACTGCGCCGTCGGCGTGTGCAACGCTCTGCGCACCTCTCAGCTTTTCAACACCCCCAACCTCTCCGCCTCCGCCTACACCGCCGAGAGCGACCCTGAAAAGTGCGTCGCCTGCGGCAAGTGCGTGGAGACCTGCCCCGCCGGCGCCGTGCGTCTGGGTCAGAAGCTGTGCACCAAGGACGGTCCTATCCAGTACCCGCACCATGAGCTGCCCGACGACACCAAGTGGGGCGAGGATCACTGGAACAAGAATTACAGAAACGAGAACGGCAGCATTCAGACCTGGCCCACGGGCACCGCGCCCTGCAAGGTCGCCTGCCCCGCGCACATCGCCATTCAGGGCTACATCAAGATGGCAGCCGACGGGCGTTATGCCGACGCTCTCAAGCTCATAAAGAAGGACAACCCCTTCCCCGCCGTGTGCGGAAGCATCTGCCGCAAATACTGCGAGGACGCCTGCACGCGCGGCACTGTCGATGAGCCTCTCGCCATCGACGAAATCAAGAAGTTCATCGCCGAGCAGGACATGAAGGCGGAGCACCGCTACGTCCCGCCCATGGTCTCCTGCACGCACGCGAAGTTCGACCAGAAGGTCGCCATCATCGGTGCAGGTCCTGCGGGCATGAGCTGCGCGTACTTCCTCGCCATTGAGGGGTACAGCCCGGTCGTGTTCGACAAGGAGGCTGCCCCCGGCGGCATGCTCGTCAACGGTATCCCCAGCTTCCGTGTCGGCAAGGACGTTGTCAAGTCCGAGATCGACGTTCTGCGCGAGATGGGCGTGGAGTTCCGCTGCGGCGTTGAGGTCGGCAAGGATGTCACCATCCAGCAGCTGCGCGAAGAGGGCTTCAAGGCGTTCTATGTCGCCGTCGGTCTGCAGAAGGCAGCGAAGCTCAACATCCCCGGTGAGGAGCTTGCCGGTGTTCAGGGCGGTCTGGACTTCCTGCGCGCCGTCAACAAGAACGAGCTCAAGAAGCTTGAGGGCGACGTGGTCGTCATCGGCGGCGGCAATGCCGCGATCGACGTGGCGCGCGCCGCACTGCGCCTGACCAAGGGCAGCGTGAACATGTACTGCCTTGAGAAGGACGAGGAGATGCCCACCGTTCCCGATGAGAAGAACGCGGGTATCGCCGACGGTGTTGTCATCAACAACTCCTGGGCACCCAAGGCTATCCTCGGCAAGGACGGCAAGGTCACGGGTATCGAGCTTATGCGCTGCGTCTCCGTGCGCGATGCGAACGGCAAGTTCGCCCCCGTGTACGATGAGAACGAGACTGTCACCGTTCCCTGCTCCAACGTGCTCGTCGCCATCGGTCAGCGCTCCGACTACGGCGCTGTTCTCGCCGGCACTGCCGCAGAGACTCCCGACGGGCAGCTTGTCGCCCATGACGGCGTGACGTTCCAGACCGCAGAGGCGGACGTGTTCGTCGGCGGCGACTGCGCGACCGGCCCGAAGTACACCATCGACGCCATTGCCTCCGGCCGTGAGGGCGCGGTGTCCATCCAC
>CAVGKI010000104.1:0-6542 GCA_963629655.1 Butyricicoccaceae bacterium
TCTCCTATTCGCTATCCTTTTTTCTTATTTGTCACACATCATTGTAACACCTACAGGGCGACTTTGTTTCAGCCGTATATTTTCCTTGTCATTTTGTGCACTTTGCGCTATAATACACAAGTTAGTCTTTTTATAGCGAAAGAGAGAAAAATTCGATGATCTATGCCATTGTATTATTCGCCGTGACCTATGTGCTCATGCTGGTGTTCGGCAAGTACCGCGCCTACATAGCCTTGGGGTCTGCGGCAATATTTATCGTGTCGGGTATGCTCCCGCTCGATCGGATTTTCGGCTCGATCGACTTCAACGTGCTTTTGATGATTGCCGGCACGATGGGATTGGTTCAGTTATTTATAGACAGCAAAATGCCGGCGCTTCTCGCCGACTTGGTGATGGAGAAGGTCCCTAATGTGCAAATGGCTGCCGTTGCGCTGAGTCTCTTTGCCGGGATCATTTCCGCATTTGTGGACAATGTTGCGACTGTTTTGATGGTGGCTCCCATTGCGCTGGAGATTTGCAGAAAGCTGAAAACCAACCCCGTGCCGTTCATCATCGCCATTGCGGTGTCCTCCAATCTTCAGGGTGCCGCCACTCTGGTGGGCGATACCACGGCTATCATGCTCGGCTCTTATGCGGGCATGAGCTTTCTTGACTTCATCGTGTATAAGGGTAAGCCCGGCATTTTCTTTGCGGTCGAGCTGGGCGCGCTTGCTTCCGCCTTGATTCTTGCGTGGCTGTTCCGCAAGGAAAAAGCGCCCGTCCCCAAGGGCGCGCCCCGCACGGTCGTCACCGACCATGTTCCCACGGTGCTGCTGCTCGGCATGATCGTTCTTCTTATTGCCGCATCGTTTATCCCCGACAAGCCCGAAATCACCAACGGTCTTATCTGCGTGGCGCTGCTTGCCGTCGGTCTTGTGTACAGGACGGTCAAGGATGCCGACAAGGCGGCAATCGTCGGCACGCTGAAAGCCATCGACTTTGAGACTATCGGTCTGCTGTTCGGACTCTTCCTTGTGATCGGCGGCATCTCCTACATGGGCGTTATTGATGCCGTGGCGAAGCTGCTGGCGCGGCTGGGCGGCGGGAACGTGTTCGTGCTCTACACCGTTATTGTCTGGGCTTCCGTGCTCTTCTCCGCGTTTATTGACAACATTCCCTATGTGGCGACCATGCTCCCCGTAGTCACGGGGCTGGCTCAAACGCTCGGCATTGACCCGACGCTGCTGTACTTCGGCTTGCTTACCGGCGCAACGCTCGGCGGCAACTGCACCCCCATCGGCGCATCTGCCAACATCGCCGGCATCGGCATACTGCGCAAAGCCGGTTATGAGGTCAAGACCTCGGACTTTACCCGCATCGGCATTCCGTTCACCCTCGCCGCAGTCATCCCCGCGTATATCTACTTCTGGCTGATATACGCCTGATACACGCAGCATACGCCAAAACCGCCTCCCGTGCTTGTGGGAGGCAGTTTTAATATTTGCGATATTATTCGTCAAGCTTGAGCACCGCGAGGAATGCCTCGGTCGGTATCTGCACCGTGCCGAGCTGGCGCAAGGCACACTTGCTTTCGCAGTTTTCTCATCATCTTCCCTCCCGAATCATCAGTTTTCTGTTTGTGTCTATCTATATTGACGTATTTTTACTGGGAATAGTTTTTTGCAACAGTACGGTATTTTGCAGTAGTGGAGTTTCCCCCACTACTGCTTAAATATATTACAAATCAATGCAAATACTCTGAGGTGGTCAGCCACACTGCTCAGATATAAAGATGTTCAGCTTGCTCTGTGTTGTCGCCAACGCACTGTCCAAATCAACTGCGCCGCTGAAATAGCCTCTTAGCCCATCCGTGACGATCTCGGATATTGCGGTTTGAGTGTAACTCATCACGGTTCCGTTCCCAATCATGTAGTAGACCTCGGAAACTTGATTTTCTGACAGGCAGGAGGTCAGCACTATGCTCAGGGCATCGCGGCAGATAGGCAATCCTATCTTTCTGTCAGCATAATGCTTGACCTGCCATTCGCTCGTCAGCAGCGTCCGCAGGAATCCCCACGCGCGTCCTACATCCGTACAGCTCTTTGGAATCATATAGCACTCGCGCGGTGTACAGGCGAGTTTTGTAAAATTATCTCCGCCGTTACGTCCATCAAAGTACGTGAAGCCATTCTCACTGTTCTGCTCCAGTACGTCGATAGCGTCAACACTGCCGAACTCTTTCCATTGCAGCACTTCGGAGAAACGTAGGTTTTCAAGGTCAGCCTCATTCTCAAACGAAAATTCCAAAGGGCACACATCGCACAGCTCTATGAGACTGCGTATATGTCCGTTATCCAGAATATAGCCAGTGTTTGCTCCATTGTATGCACTTTTCAATATGCCCGGTGTCATGCAGTCAAGAAGATGCTCCTTGGTGTAAAAGCTGTCAAACAACGTCCCATCATAGCCTACGGCGTTCAGCGCATCGGGAATCTCAGCGAGCGACAGCACGCCTCCGCTCTGCGCGGGCAGCCCCATTGCCTGCAATGTCCCGATTATGAAGCTGCCCCATATTTCGTTCAGCGCCCCTCTGCTTTCAAGTCCCGCGAGTATTTCCGGTACAAAGCCTTCCCTGCTCAGTTCGCTGTCCGCATCTATCAATGGGTATAGGTCAACAAATCCAGATTGAGGGTTTATCTGCCCGTCGCTCACTATTAAATCAAAACTTCTGCCAGAGCTCAGATCAGTCAGAAGTCGGTTCAATCCCACTTCGTCGTTCCCGTAATCTACGCACTCGACCTTGTATTCCGGGTTGTACCGTTCAAACTGAGTGTATACCGTGTCCATCGTTTCAGTGGCTTGCCCATAGAACGCGATAGTTATTGGTATCCGATCGTCAGTCTTCTGCCGAATGCTTAAGCAGACTATTTCTGCCGAGGAATCGGGCACAGCGAAAAACACGCCATCACCCACATGGCATATGCTTGCGTATTTGTACCCGTAGTCGAGCGTGAGGCTGTACCACTCCAGAATAGATGTATACTGCATATCAGTATCTATACTGTATACATTTGTTCCGTCGTTTATTATTCCGCAAGCTGTCATACTCTGCACGCATGAAACGTTGGGCGCAATCGCTGGCGCGTTTGCAATCACGATAAGTGAGGAGGAAGCAGCATCGGCAATGTACATGGGTGGGACGGCTGAATGGTAGTCATGTATCTGTATATAGAGCTTGCTATTGATCACAATAGGCGAGCAGAAGTCTATTGTATAGTCGGCAATGCTCCCTACAAGTATACCGCTATCGGTGTATAACACCAGATTGTGTGCACCGTATACCCAGAATTGTCCGTCCCCTGTGGCGGCAATACCTGAGATCAGATCGTCCCGCAGAAAGTCGATGCTTATCGCGTTGACGATATTGCCGTAACTGTCGAGTATATATACAGTGTAAGCATCATACGTGCCAGTGTCTTCGGACTGCTTGCCGGTAATAACGTATATATTTTCCATATCAGATGAGATACCCAATGCATGTACGTCTTCACCGACTGGGACAATGATTACCTCGCTGCTACCAAAGTTAATTGTCCCGTTGATTTCTTTATATGCTATCTTACAAAAAAGCGCCTCATCGTCGCTACTACCACAGGCGTAAATATGGTCGCCGTTTACCGCGATACCGGCGACCTCGCCGTTCGTCCCAAATGGGAAAATACTTGTCTGGTCAAGGTACGTATACATTTTGCCGTCACTCGCAGAAGTACTGTTGCCTGACGCAGCACCGCCGAGCTGTGCTGGAGCGTCGCTTGTATCCAAGAAGTCTCCGCCCCGTGCTGCCGTGCTCTCTTCAGGCGTTCCGCAGCTGCACAGAAGCGCCGCGTATGCAAAAATCAGCAGTATGCTTATCGCTCGTTTTAACTGTCTCATGTCTCGCCCTCCTTTGTGAATACAATTGGAATAGCGCCACAGTTTTAAATGTGGCGTTATTCCTAAACACTAGCCGTTTGTTCTTGTGCGCAGAAAATAAAAACTGCCTAAAGTACGCGGCTGCCGTGCCGAGTTCAGTTGACATAACTCCAATAATCAAAAACACCGCTCCGCTGATAAGCGATATGAGCTTCTTCTGAACCGCGTAGGAAAACCATTCAGCATCACAGTGGTCAACGACTTCGCAAGCGATAAGCTTTGCAGTTATTTCATTGACCAGCTTTTCCATATCCGCATTCCCCTTTCCGCCTTGAACATAACAAAACTCGACAATATTTTCAATAGATTCAGCGCAACTGGGGTGTTTTTCAGCGCAACTGGGGTGGTTGCAGGCTCAAGGCACGAAAATGCCGCAGCTGCTTTCGCAGCTTTTTCACCATCTTCCCTCCCGAATCGTTATTGTCAGGTTTGTATCTGCATATATTGACGTATTTTTACTGGGAATGGTTTCATGATCAAAAGCAACAGACGCGGCATATGGGAGGCTGCCGCGCCTGTTGTATGTCAGCCGTACTGCTCGGCGAAGTATACATCCGCGCGGGACTGCGTCATTGCCGCCGCTTCCTCCGCGGTCTTATCACCGGCAAAAAATTTTGCGGCTTCTTCTTCCATTATTTTTATTAAATCCGGGTGTTTTCCTATCGCGCCGGCAGCCGATTCATCCGTGAAAAAGCGCCAAAGCTGTTTTGTGTTCTCTTCGCTCAAGGTCTTATAATCGCCCGCGTCATTGAACCAGATACCCTTTGTGCTTGCCGTGTCCAGCACTTTCTGCATTCTTTCTTTGGCAACCGGCCAACTGAATTCCTGCTTTTTTAAGTCCGCAGTCAGAACATATTCTACAAACTCCCATGCGCCATCCTTATGGTCGCTGGTGTTGGATATCGCAAAAGAATGCTCCATATAATACGCCGTTCCCAGCCCGTCAAACAGGGCAATATCGCCGCCATATTTATTTTGAAGGTAGATCATGCGGCGAACGCCGGGTATCTGCTGGAATGAAAATATGCTCGGCATATCCCCGTTCACATCTTTCCGACTGGACTTGCAGGCAGTCAGCAGGTCTATGTACTCCTGCGTTTCAAACCGGCATGTGCCTTTTTCTTCATCCATGCTGCTGCACACATAGAGGCTGCTCAACCAATACCACAGGGATTCCCGTGACATATCCGTCGGCAGGACCGATACATCGCCGCTCTGCACCGCTGGGAGGTAAAGCATTTCAGAAATGCTCATGTTCTTTTCTGGCAGGAGGTCAAGCCGCTCGCTCATTGTGAAAACCGTGAAATCGACCGGTATGGAGAATAAACCGCCATTTTCCCTCACAGCATCTATGACCGGCATGAGCAGATCATCGCGGCTTATCGCATCGCTGTTGTCTATATATGGCACAATGTCTTCAAACACCGCGCTGCCGCTGAAGCTCCCGAAGCCGCTGCTGTCGCCGGTGAAATACAGATCTGGTGCTTTTCCGCTTATTATTCCTGCCCGGATCGCATCTCCGCTCTGTTCCTCGGAAATATCCACCGTTTCGACCGCAACAGCATACCGTGTGTTAGTGAGATTAAATTCCTCGACCCATTCACTGATCTCAGTGTCTCCCCCTCCCGGAAGCCACAAAAGCAATTCTTCTTTTTTCGCCAGCTCGCCGTATACGATTTTTGTCAGTCTGTCCGCGTCTGAACTCACCAGCAAATAGCCGTCATTCCATGGATATATCCGCGTGAAATACGTGTTCAGCATTCCGGCTTCATAGAAATTGAAAAGCTCCGCACCCACTGCGCCATCTGCGCCCGCGTAGGCAATATACTCCCCCATATTGGTCAAGATGCCGCCATTCTGGTCATATCCCATCCCGATAAGCATCAGCTCGCTGTCGGCATAGACAGTGTCAAACGTCATCCGTGTGCTGTCCGTCAGCCTTTCGATTCTTACCGTGTCATCGCCGCCGTCGGCAGAAGAATCAAAAAAGCATATGTAAAGCTCACCATTGACCATCATCTGCGCGTGAAAATTGCCGCCGTCAAGATGCATTCTGTTTGCGGCCTCCCCCGTCTCGGATATTTGCAGCAGCTCCGTTGACGACATAATGTAAAAGTACCCGGCGTCATACAGTATTGAATCCCAGCTTTTGCTGCCGCCTGTCACATTAGGCAGCGCTGTTCTTCCCTGCACTTCCCCCGCAGTGTCAAGTCTTACTATATATGTCAGTGCCGTTTCCTCATCGTTTCTGCGGAGGGTGTTGTCCGCGCTTGTCCATGAAGCAGGGTAGTCTCCAGCCACTATGGCTATGCCGTTTTCATCCATATAACAGGAATAGATATACGAAATGTCATCCGGCAGAGGGATCAGTGCTGCTTCACCGCCGGGGCACAGGTATAAAAGCGGCTGATTGCGTGCGTCCATGCCGCTGATACAAAGCGTCTCGTCATATATGTACTCGTCTGTCAGAAGCTCCATTTCTCCGGGGAGAGACTCAAACTGCACAGTGTAGCCATAGCGCGGCTCGGTTGATAAGTCTCCGGACTGCGGCTGAGTTGAATCTTGCGTTCCGCACGCGGACAGCCCAGCAA
>CAVGKI010000105.1:0-6526 GCA_963629655.1 Butyricicoccaceae bacterium
TTCAGACTGTCCCATGTCCCCGCCGTTGGCGTACAATAACCCATTTCCTTGTGTCAATTATTTGTGTTTTTGTGTCCAATTTTTGTTGACCAGGGCAGAAACATCTCCTCCACATAATTTTTACTTCTTTTGCAGACAATAGAAATGTAATTTGAGCCAAAGGAGATATATATAATGAAAGCAACTGGGATAGTCCGCAGAATCGACGACCTTGGGCGGGTCGTCATACCCAAGGAGATACGCCGCACAATGCGCATCCGCGAGGGTGACCCGCTGGAGATATTCACAGATAAGGACGGTGAGCTTATCTTCAAGAAATATTCCCCGATAGGCGAGCTGTCGGATTTCGCCGCGCAGATCTGCGACAGTCTCAAAAAAGCAACGGACGGCATTGCCGCCGTATGTGACCGCGATGCCGTCATCGCCATCGCGGGCGGCGCAAAGCGCGAGCTGCTAGACAAGCCCATCAGCCCGCAGCTCGGGCAGATAATGGACGAGCGCACGACCTACCGCCTCGACAGCGGCGCAAGCTCCGTCCCCGTATGCACCGCCGACGAGAAATTCTGTGCCTCCGTCGCCGCGCCCATCATCACCGAGGGCGACATCATGGGCTGCGTCCTCTTCGTCACGCCGCGCGGCAGCGCGCCCGGCACGGAGGTGGAGCTAAAGCTTGCCCAGACCGCCGCGTGCTTCCTCTCCAAGCAGATGGAAAGCTGACAGTGCGCCGTCCCGCGCCCGTGTTCACCCGCCCGCCGGAATCCCCTGCGAGCGGGCTTTTTTGCCGTCCGCGTTCCTTGTTTCCAAATCGTAAATTTTTTTGACGAAATTGCAATTTTTATCTTGAAACCTGCGTGGATATACTGTATAATGATCCGTGCATATAAAAGTATGCGCACAACTACGAAAACGAGGTATGCCAAATGGAGTATACTGCAATGGCGGAATGGCTGAACACCACATTTTCCGGGTTTGACGATGCCATTCTC
Source organism: Butyricicoccaceae bacterium (assembly GCA_963629655.1). Taxonomy (GTDB): domain Bacteria; phylum Bacillota; class Clostridia; order Oscillospirales; family Oscillospiraceae; genus Limivicinus. The sequence continues at coordinate 987 of CAVGKI010000105.1, forward strand.
GGCTTTATGAACACCCTTGCGGGCAAGGCGGGCGGCTTCCTCACGCCGCTGATGAAGGTCATAACGTTCCTCGGCGAAAAGGGTATAATCTTCTTCCTCCTCGCCGTGGGCTTCATGTGCTTTTCCAGGACGCGCAAAATGGGCGTGTGCATGTTCGGCGCGGTGTGCTGCGGCGCGCTGATCACGAACATCATTCTCAAGGACATGGTCGCCAGACCCCGTCCGTTTGAGTATTCGTGGCTGTACAAGAGCTATTGGGACTATATCGGCTCTCCAGCGGAGAGCGGCTTCTCTTTCCCCTCCGGGCACGTGACCGCAGTGACGGCGGGCATGGGCTCGCTGTGCTTCACGAAGGGGAAGAAGATGATACTGCCGTCGGTTATCGTCGTGCTGCTGATGGGCATATCCAGAAACTACCTGATGGCGCACTTCCCGTCGGACGTGCTGTTCGCGATACTGATCGGCGCGTTCTCGGCTTTCGTCGCCTATATTATCACCAAGGCGATATTCACCTATCTTGAGGACAACGACGATTTTCCCTTCTGCGCGGCGATACTGGACTTTGATCTGCCCGTGCGTCTGCCCGACAAGCAAGCCGTGACCGGGTTTATCAACCGCGCCGGCAAGGGCAGCGGGCGCAGTGCCAAGTCCTCCGGCAGAGGCGGCGAGCGCGGCGGACACCGCGCGGCAGCGCGCAGCGGCGAGAGCACGAGCAAGGCGGGCGGCTTCAAGAGCGCATTGAGCGCGGCGGCGAACGCCGGAAGCGGGCTTGCCGGAAAATTCGGCGGACGCAGGGCGGGCGCAAAGACCCGCGAGGACGAGGACGAGAGCGCCAAAGCGGCAAAGCGCGGCAAGGGCGGCTCGGACTGGAGCAGCCGCTGGGAGAGCTATAAGGACGGGCGCGGCGCGAGCCGCCGCACGGACGACGACGTGCGCGAATACCCCGTGCGTGAGCGCGGTGCAAGCTCCGCTGCCGACGTCGGTGACGACGACGCGGATATGAAGATAGTGCCGCCGCGCCGCGAGAATGGCGACGGCTTTGACTGGGACAGCGCTCCCGCGCCTGCCGCCAAGTCAGACGTCTCCGCTCCCGCCGCAGACGGCGACGGCATAGACTGGGCAAGTCTGGGGCTGGACTTCCTCGCGGACGATGATTTCTCCGCCGCCGATGAAGAGCCCGTGCGCCGGCGCAGCAGCGGTGCATCGACCGCGCGCCAGTCGAGCCGAGGCGGCAGCGGCTACAAGGGCAGACACGAGAAATAATAGTATTTTCTGATAGAAAGCTTTGATTCTTTCCGGCAAAAATTGCGTCATGCTTCGTTGACACCCGTGAACACATATTCTTATTATATCTTTCTTATTATATCTTTTTAGTGTCGCCTTGCATGACGTAATTTTTCCTCTGAAGTTTGTTGCGGATGGCATGTTTTCGTGAAACAATGTTGTTTTCGCAAAAAGTGTATGATATACTAGCCTCATGATACCGGCTTGTACTGCTTACGCGGACATCGAGGGGATATTTTTATCTATCCAGCCTGTTGTCGCGTCAAGAGATAAAAATGCACTCTCGATTTAGTATTTTTACAGTAGATGAGAATGCTGTGCCGCAGCAAGCAAGGCTCTGCATTTTCGGTGCGGAGCTTTGCTTGCACATTTTTGCTTTTGGGGTAGCTCTCATATGGAAAAAAGTAAATTGACATCTTTTGCGCTCGTATTTATCTTCATAACCATTTTCCTTATAATGCTGTATTGCAATATCCACACTAGCCTGTTGACAGATGACTACACATATATGTTTGACTTTACATACAGAGACAGTTCTGAATTGTCAGCCCATCGAATATCAAGTCTACCGCAAATTATACGCTCTATGGCTGCGCACAGAATATATATGAACGGGCGTGTAATTTCTCACTTTTTCGTCCAGTTGTTTCTGCTTCTGCCAATATGGGTGTTCAAGCTGATTAACCCATTGGTTTTTTCTGCTGAAATTTTTATTATATATAAATGCAGCTTTAATTGTACCGCCAGCAAAAGTAATTTTATCAGGCTGCTAATCCCCTGCTTTGCGTTCTCCTGTATATGGATCTTTCAGCCGGCTTTTGGACAGGTCAATCTCTGGCTCGACGGGGCGATAAATTATCTATGGGCTGCTGTTATGTCTCTTATCTTCATACAAGGCTATATAGGTCTGTGCCGCACCGGCAAACTCTGCCACGGGGGGGGTAAAGTAGCCTTTGTTATTTTCAGCTTTGCTGCCGGGGCGTATGGTGAGAACGCCGGAGGAACAATACTGTTATTTTCCTTGGGCATGATCCTATACGTCCGCCTGGTGAAAAAGCAAAAGCTTTCTTGGAACGTATATGCATCTTTTGCCGCTGCTGCGTTGGGATTTGCATTTATGCTCATGGCGCCTATTGAATTGCCAATGAAGCTCTCTGTAAATAGCCTGTCTTTTTCAGAGCTGCTTACTAGGTTTGCGAACTTGTTTTCTGAAATCTCCACATTTTCTCCGCTCATTATTTCTGCTGCAATACTATTGCTGCTAGCCTCTTTATCCAATATAGATAAAGACACTATATTTATTGCCGGGCTGATATTTCTCTCCGCAATGGCTGCGTGTGTTTGCCTAGTGCTTGGTCCTTATGTTGCGCGGCGCAGTCTATTCCTGACCGTTGTGCTGCTTGTTCTTGAGTGCTCGATCCTCATAGTTCCGCTTCTTCAATATTATAGCAAAGTCATATACGCATTTATATTGACGTTGTTGCTGCTCACTCCAAAGCCGCTATTTACAGGGATTGATGATATAAACAAGACATTTTACGAAACGAGTCAGCGCGATCAGATACTAATCAACAGCGTCAATGCCGGTGAAAAGGATGTTTATCTTCCTCCCCTTATCTATGGAGGTAAAACCGAGTATTCTCCTGCAAATGGTCTGCAGTACCTGTCGACTGCTCCAAACGATTACCCCAATTGCTTTATTGCATATTATTACGGTTTTGACCACGTTTATCTGGATTACACGCGGTAATATATTTATAGCAGCATTGCACGATATATCCGCGTCATCTGGCAGATAATTTGCTCTTGCTGCATTATGCTGTGTTGCGGGAACATTCCCCCTATACAAATAGTCTTATACTGCATACCAACGCAAAGGAGACAGAATAAGATGAAAAAAATACTCGCATTCATGCTTTCGCTCGCAATGATATTCGCGCTGTGCGCCTGCTCTACGGCAGGGACGGCGACGGGCACGGCGGCAACGGAAGCCCCAACGCCCGCGCCCACGGCAACGTCAGCCGCCGCGCAGGAGACAGAGAGCACCGCTGCCGACGATGAGGCGGCGCAGAGCCGCCGCGCCGAGCAGAGCGAGGCGCTCACCGCACTGCTGAGCAGCTTTGCAACGGACATACAGGCGGGCTCTGCCGGTTCGAGCCTCAAGGCGGCAATACAGGCGGCGCGGCTGATGGACTGGGCAACGACGGACGGCGCGGATATGCCGGAGGCGGACATCATTGCCGCGGCGGAGAGCTTCATGCAGCCGATGAGCGAGGACGAGCGCGCGGAATTTCTCATGCAGATACAATCGCTCGACAGCGCATATCAGCAGCTTCAGCAGCCGGGGCAGGAGGGTCTGCTCGAATCCGCCGGAATTACCGGCTGCGGCTACCCGTGGGCGGATATGCCGAACGCCGTGGTGGAGACGCTGATGCGCACGCTCGGTCAGCGGGCGGAATAAAAATAGTATAAAAGCACAAAAATTATGGGCACGCCGTGAAACTTTGCGGCGTGCCTTGCGTATATATTTTTGACGTGGTATGTTATAGCATTTTATTTATAAGAAAGAGGCTGAAGCAATGAAGAAAAACCTATTCGCGGTGTCGCTGCTGACCGTGACGTGTCTGTACGGTGTGCTCGCCGCGCTCATCATCCTTGTTTTTGCGCTCGCGGAGCTGCCGGTGCTCTACGGTATACTGCTGAGCATCGTGATACTCATCGTGCAGTTTCTTGTCGGTCCGTGGCTGACGGATCTGAATATGCGCTGGTTCTACAAGGCGAAATTCGACCGCCCCATGCCCGCGTATCTCGACAGCTTTATCCGCTCCGTCTGCGACGAGCAGGGCATGAAATACCCGAAGATCGGCTATATCGATGACGGCGCGCCCAACGCCTTCACCTACGGGCGCACGAAAAACGACGCGCGCGTCGTGCTCACGCGCGGCATATTTGAGCTTTTGAGTGAGGACGAGGTCAAGGCGGTCGTGGCGCATGAGCTGGGTCACGCGCGGCATTACGATATGCTGCTGATGACGGCGGCGCAGCTTGTGCCGCTGGTGCTGTACGCGCTGTATAAATTCTGCTTCACCGCCGAGGGCGGGACGAAGGGGCACTCCCGCTCGGACGATAAGAGCGGCAATTACCTCGCCATTGTGGGCATTGTCGCCTACGTGCTGTATATCCTGTGCCAGTACATAATACTCTGGCTGTCGCGCACAAGGGAGTATTACGCAGATGAGTTCTCCGTGCGAGAGACGAAGAACCCCGCCGCGCTTGCCGAGGCGCTGGTGAAGATAGGCTTTGGACTGAGCGCGCACAAGTCGGACAGCGTCGCCGCCCCGAACGCGCTGGGCATTTCCGACACGAAGAGCGCCACCGCGATGGCAGTGGCAAGCTACGACGCGGACGGCAGGGTCTCCAAGCACAGCATTGCCGCCGCAATGCGCTGGGAAATGTGGAACCCGTGGGCGGTCGTGTATCAACTCGGCTCGACCCACCCGCTCATCTCCCGCCGTATACTCGCCATCAGCGCCATGTCCGCCGAGTACGGTCAGCCCCCGTACATCAGCTTTGACGAGACGAAGCCCGAGAGCTATGCGGACGATTTCGCGCTGGAGCTGCTCATTTACTTTGCGCCGTGGCTCGCGCTGATCGCGATGCTCATCTCCGGGGCGGTCACGGGCAGCAGCGTGTGCTTCCTGCTCATCCCCGCCGCCATGGCGGCGCTCTCGCTCGTGAAGTTCTGCTACACCCATCCCATGCGCGACTACCCCGCCGACACGGTGGAGGGGCTGCTGGGCGAGGTGAAGGTCTCCGGCGTGAGGAGCATACCCTGCACTCTGCGCGGCACGATAATCGGGCGCGGCAACCCCGGCTGCATCTTCAACGAGAATTTCGTCATCCGCGACGCGAGTGGCATCGTCATGCTCAACTACAATCAGCCGCTCATGGTGCTCAACAAGCTCTTCGCGCTCTTCCGTCTGCCGGAGTATTTCAACAAGACCGTCACCGTGCACGGCTGGTATCGCCGCTCCCCTGTGCCGTATGTCGAGATATACAGCTATGAGCTTGACGGACAGCAGAAAAAGTGCTTCAGCTACGGCTTCGGCATCATATGGCGCGCGGTGCTGCTCGCCGCGTCCGTGGCGCTGACCGTAATGTTCATGGTTTAATACTATCATTTGATAGAATACTTTAATTAGGTTGATTGCATAATGAAGTTGGACACCTAAGAAAAAATCCATAGTGATTTTCTC
>CAVGKI010000106.1:0-6526 GCA_963629655.1 Butyricicoccaceae bacterium
CTCCGGCAGAGCACAGCGCGGAAACCATGCACACCAGAAGCAGCACGGAAATTGCTTTCTTCATAGTTTTCATATTATCGTCCTCCCTGATTGAGGTTATTTGCATCAGCGTGCCATTACGCACCAATACTATACCACACTTTTTACGCATCGACAACTAAAAATTACAGAAAAACTGCAATTTTTCATCAATTTTTTTGTGGCTGTGCCGCCGCTGTGCCTCTCGATCCATATGACGCGGTGTTCCCGTAAATGTTCCATAGGGGAAATAGAAATTTGCAAGGAAGCTTATGGCAAGTGAATCGAAATTGTTGGACAGGATTTAAGTTAAGGAAGATGCTGCCAAGCATTTTCATTTGGCTGCATCTTCCTTTAGTCTTTTTTACAGATCCGAAAAGCGCATAGCCTCACTGCTGCGGTGCTGCCTTAAGACAATTAACAAGAACGTCAAAAACGGAGGGCGCGTGTTTCAGCAGTAGAGGATCATTGCTATGGCTTCGAGAGGCTCGTCGCCGGTGTTTTTCAGGCTGTGCCCCTCGCCGTCGCCGACAAAGGTGGTGTCGCCCGCACCGACGGTTATAACCGTGCCGTTGTCGGAATATTCGCCGTGTCCGCGGAGGATATAATACGTCTCGCCGTCACCGTGATGCACATGCCAGCCGATCTCCGCGCCGGGGGGAAGAATGGTGTGCGTGAAGAGGCGTCCCTTGCCGTACATCTCCTCCGCGCCGGTGAGTATGGTGTGCACATCACCCTCGCCCGCGCCGTCGAAAAACTTCTTGTGCACGGGGGGGATCTCGTCCCTGCGTCTGACAAATGACATGCCCGTTCTCCCCCTCTCAGTAGCCGAGCTCTTCGCCGATGAGGACGACCTCGGTCTCCATATTGTTCATGGGACGCCACAGCACCGTCAGCGCGTTGCATATGCGCTGCGGCGAGCGGCAGTCGTGGCACTTGCCGTCAACGGTGCAGGGCGTTTTCGTCTCGAAGCGCTGGGCGTTCTTCACCGCCGCGACGTTGCGTGCGCGGTCAAGCGCGGAGGCAAAGTCCGGGCAGAGCTTGTTCGTGCCCGCGATGATGAACACCTTCTTGTGCCCGAACACCGTCGCGGCAATGCGGTTGCCCGTGCCGTCGATATTGAGGATCTCGCCGTCCTCAGAGATGGCGTTCGCGCTGCTGATGTAATAATCCGCCGTGAGCGCGGCGACATGCGTGTCATGCCCCGGCTTGAGCCAGTGCCACGCGACCTCATTGTCCGCCGCGAGCTGCTGCCCCAGCCCTATTGCCTCAACGGTCTTGCTGCCGCCGATGCCGACGGTGCTGTTGTGTATCTGCCCGGCGACATACGCCGCCGCCTCGCTGCCCGTCGCGAAATAGCTCGCGCCGAAGCCGCGTGCCTTGAGATTCTTTATCGTTTTTTCAATATCCATTGCCGTACCTCCGATTGCATTGATAAAATGATTATACATGATTTTTTGCCGCATTTCAATCTTGACTTAAGGTGAAATTATTATTAAAATATACCCTGATGCACACTCTGTACAAAAGGAGCGGATATACATGAACACCTCCGCGAAAAACGAACTGACCAAAATCGGCTGCCGCACGTTTCAGGCGGGGCTGAACATCGGCGCGCGCGCACTTTACTGGCGCAAGCCCATCACCGTCACGGGCGAGGGCTGCGCGGCGAGAATACCCGAAATTATGAAGCGCGAGGGCGTGAAGCGCGTGATGGTCGTGACGGGGCGGCACGTCGGCAAGAGCATCGCGCCGGGGATAATATCGGCGCTGCGCGCGGAGGGGGTCGATTGCGTCCACTTTTCCGAGGTTGAGGCGAACCCGACGACCGCGATAGTTGACAAAATAACATGGCAGTACCGGCTCAACGCCTGCGACGGGTTTCTTGCCATAGGCGGCGGCTCGCCGATAGACGCGGCAAAGGCGGCGGCGGCGCTCATCGCCCGCCCGGACAGGACGCTTGCGCAGATGGCGGGGCTGTTCCGCGTGCTGCGGCGGCTGCCGGTGTTCGTCGCCGTGCCGACGACGGCGGGCACAGGCTCGGAGACGACTATTGCCGCCGTCATCACCGATGCCGCAACGCACCACAAGTATGCCGTGATGGACATCTGCCTTGTGCCGAAGTACGCGGTGCTCGACCCCGTGCTCACGCGCGACCTGCCGCCAAAGTCCACCTCCACCACGGGCATGGACGCGCTGACCCACGCGGTCGAGGCATATCTGTGCTGGACGAACCGCACCCGCGAGGTAGACCGCGATGCGGAGGAGGCGACGGTCACCATCTTCAAGTATCTTGAGCGCGCGTACCGCGACGGGAACGACATGGAGGCACGCGACAATATGCTGATGGCGGCGTTCAAGGCGGGCTTTGCGTTCACGCGCGCGGGTGTGGGGAACGTGCATGCCATTGCGCACACGCTCGGCGGGCTGTACAACGTCCCGCACGGGCTGGCGAACGCCGTTATACTGCCGATAGTGCTGGAGGATTACGGCGCGGCGGCGTATCCGCGCCTCGCGCGCTTGGCGGAGCTGACGGGTGTTGGCACAGCGGGCAGCGACGAGGACAAGGCAAAGGCGTTCATCGCCGAGATATACGCGATGAACGAGCGCATGGGCATTCCGCGCGGCATCGACTGCATCCGCGAGGAGGATATACCACAGATGGTCGAATGGGCGCTGGCGGAAGCGAACCCCACCTACCCCGTCCCCGTGGTGTATACGCCGGAGCACTGCGCGCAGGTGATAAGAAAAATAATACTCTGAGGATTGTAAATTGCAACTTGACGAACTCAAGCTGGTGTCTGCCAGCAACATAATAAGGCTGCGCACCGGGGCAGGGCTGACGCAGGCGGAGCTTGGCGCGCGGCTGAACTACTCCGACAAGACCATATCCAAGTGGGAGCGCGGCGAGGCAATACCCGACGCATACGTGCTCACACAGCTGGCGGAGATGTTCGGCGTGACGGTGGACTATCTTCTCTCGTCGCACGACGCATGGGAAGCGCCGACGGACGGCGGCGAGGAGACGGATGAGCCGACCGGGGCGGACGATGCGCCCGACGCGCATGGGTACAGCGTGGAGGTTATCATGGCGCTGACGGTCGTGTCGGTGTGGACGGCGAGCATAATCGCGTTCGTGGTGCTGTGGCTTGCAGCAGGGGTGATATGCTGGCGCATCTTTGCCGTGACGCTGCCGGTATCGCTGCTCGTGCTGATGATACTGACCTGCGTTTTCAAAAAGGAGAAAAGCCTGCAATATGTTATTGCGGCGTTCGTGTTCTCCATCTTTGTCATGCTCTATTTCCTCATACCCAGCTATAAGCCGTGGCAGCTTTTTATTATAAGCGTGCCTGCCGTCGCCATCGTTTTTTTGGCATGCAACATCAGGAAAAGCCCCGAAAAGCACAGGAAATCACAGCAGTAAGCATATGATTCTACGCATGGTAGAGCCGCACGAAAGCGGCTCTACCGTGCTTTTTCACGCGGTAGAGCGCAGAGAGGACAAATAGCTTGCCCCGCACGGAGAAAGGGAATATAATTTCGCATAGAATTATGATACAAGAGGGGTAATTATAATGAATGATTATATTCTCAGCTGCTGCTCGACGGCAGATTTGACGAAGGAGCACTTCAATGCGCGCGATATACACTATGTCTGCTTCCACTTTGCCATTGACGGTGTGGAGTATATCGACGACCTCGGCGAGAGCATGCCGTTTGACGTGTTCTACAAGAAAATTGCCGACGGCGCGCTCACCAAGACCTCGCAGGTCAACATCTCCGAGTATGTGGACTTTTTCACGCCGTTTCTTGAGGCGGGGAAGGACATTGTGCATGTCTGCCTCTCGTCCGGCATCTCCGGCACGATAAACTCCGCGCGCAACGCCGCCTCCATTCTCAAGGAGCGCTACCCCGAGCGCACCATATACATCATTGACTCGCTCGGCGCGTCCTCCGGCTACGGGCTGCTGATGGACACCGCCGCGACGAAGCGCGACGAGGGGCTGAGCGCGGACGAGCTCGCCGCATGGATAGAGGCGAACAAACTGAAGCTGCACCACTGGTTTTTCTCCACCGACCTGACGAGCTATGTGCGCGGCGGCAGAATATCCAAGACCGCGGCGGTGTTCGGCGGGCTGCTGGAAATATGCCCGCTGCTGAACATGGACAACCTCGGCCGTCTCATCCCGCGCGCCAAGATACGCACGAAAAAGCGCGTCATAAAGGAGATTGTCACCAAGATGGAGCAGAACGCCGACGACGGGCTTGACTACTCCGGCAAATGCTTCATTTCGCAGTCGGCGTGCTACGATGATGCGCGCGCCGTTGCCGACCTGATTGAGGAGAAGTTCCCCAAGCTCGACGGCAAGGTACAGATATTCTCCGTCGGCACGACGATAGGCGCGCACACGGGCCCGGGCACGGTCGCCCTGTTCTTCTGGGGCAAGGAGCGCGTGGACTGAGCCGGCGGAACGGTCAAAATCCAACACGCACAGAGTTGATAATATCGAGCTTGAGCTGAAAAAAATCAGAGGATATTTTGTGGATGTAAATATTCTGCTTGAATTTTTGATGGCAAATGCATATAATAGCATTGTAATCGCGTCTGCGATTGAGTTGCGCCCTGTTCCGTGGCTTGACAAACCGCACAGATTCGGTTACAATATAAACAGCAGATAGCGGCTTGACTGTCTATCGTAGCGTTGAAGCGGATGATGGGGTCAGTTTCCGTGCATCCGTGGAGCTTTGAACGAGGGTTTAGGACAGTTCCCACAGACTGACTTAGGCTTACGCCGAACGAAAATGTCTTAAGGGAGAGGCTCTGTTTTACAGGGTCTCTCTTCTTTTTTGCAAAGGATTGTCGATATGGGTCTATTCTTGGCTGCCGCAGTTGCTTGGAACGATTTGTGTGATACTCACTACATATTTGACCTTGCAAGAAAAGGAAAACTTAACAGAGTAGAGCTATCCTTTCTGAACGAAGATTTCCCGCATCTTGCCGGAATGCAGTATGCAAAAGATGTTGACTTTGGAATCAGGCAGGCTGAGTATTATGGCGAGCGGCTTGTTCCTGCGCTCCTTAGCAGTTATATGGACGACAGCAAAATTGAGACGAGCAGAAACTGGGAACGAATTTTGGGCAGATTAACAGCCATTGTCAATTTGCAAAACACATTGGACAATGAGTTTATTGTTGTTTCGTTCAGCAAAGCAAAGGTCAGAGGATTTTGTCAGATTGATGCCAAGTTCGCTATTAAGAATACCGTGTCCGGCGAAGTGTTTTTCATTTTTCTTGATGAAAAATCGGGCAGATATTACTGTAAGTCTGCATTCAAAAAAGAGCTTATCGACTATGCGGAAAACCAATCTGCTATGACCGTTCTGCAAAAGATAAAGATCGTTGGGGGCAACTCAACTATTCTCTTTACGCGCCCCGGATACAATCCAATTTAGGGCTTGAGAGCTGTCGCTTTACGCGGTATGCTCTCATTTTTTTTGCGCGTCCATTTGGCTGCGAAAAATATACAGTGTTTGAGACTATATTATGTCGGCACGACGATAGGCGCGCACACGGGTTCGGGCACGGTCGCCCTGTTCTTCTGGGGTAAGGAGCGCGTGGACTGAGCCGGCGGAGCGGAATATAAGAATAATATATATATAAGCGCACCAACACCCCGCGTACGGTCAGCCGACCGCGCGCGGGGTGTTGTCTTGCTATTGGGGAATGGGGCGATAGTGCAACTTTCCAGACAGTAAAGCCTACGCGGTGATAGAAAGAACGGTAATGTGGGTCACGCGCGTGTCAGCGTCAGCGAGGTTTTATCAAAACCAGAGTATACTACTGAGTCTTTAAATATGTGCAGCGAAAATGAATAGCTTCCCTTCTTGCTATCTACGGGCAGTGTTGCTTTAAATTTATTGGATTTCAAAACTAAAGGCATTTCACCTTGGGGAAAATAATATCCATAATTGAATTCGGCATTCTCTTCCTTGAATGTATCATTTATATTGTGAGCAACAGTCATTGTTGTGCTGCCTGAATCCTCGTCACCGGACAGTTCAATTTTCCCTGCGTTGCTTATTTCAAATGTATAGGTTGCAATTTTGGGTCTGAAATTGTTATATGTTTCAAAACTCCCAGTCCATGTACCGTTTAATGGAGAAAAGTCATAGATCCTTTTCGTAACCTTTTTATCCCCGGTTGCAAGCTCCCACGAATCTGGCGCTGACCAGTATACACGCTGTTTAATGTAGGATATATCTATATAGGTTTCATAATATACAGATACAATAGCCTCAACAAAGTCGACTGTTTCACCCGAAGTCCAGCTATGATTGAGTACTTGGGTTTCTACAGTAGGAGTCGGAGTTGAAGCGTTGATAGATCTGACAATTTGAGAATTATCGCTATAAGAAGGCTCTATCTTTTCCTTAAATTCCGAGTCGGTTATACAGGCTTTGGGAAGCTTGCGGGTAGTATCTGAGCTTGAATTCATGCTTGAGCCCC
>CAVGKI010000107.1:0-6496 GCA_963629655.1 Butyricicoccaceae bacterium
CAGACAGACAGACAGACAGACAGACAGACAGACAGACAGACAGACAGACAGACAGGATAATTCTGTCCTTTTCAATACTGTCTGCGCATATAAGCGCAGGCTCAATATAGGCGCGCTCCGCCCATAGACTTGGGCAGGGTGCGCCTTTTTGCGCCCATTTTTGTTAAATTGACAGCACCGCTGATCCCCGCTGTCATAATTATATATTTGGAGGGAAACTACTACATGAAAAAGAGACTGATTTCTATGGCAATGGCTCTGCTTTTCATCGCAAGCCTGCCGATCTCGGCGCTTGCGGAGACATACGACCTTGCAGATGGCAGCATTGAGGTAAACGCGACGACGGCAGATGATGGTTCAAACACGACCTATGAGGTAAAGCAGCATAACGGAAATGAGTGGGTAAATAAAGGAAACAACACTGAAGCGCCTGTTATTAACCAGCGCGACAGCGACACCAAAACTACAACCAACACCGTTACTATCAATGTTGGCGAGAATGCAACAGCGGGTGTTACCATCGAGAATGTGAACATTGAAGTAAAAGGTGGCGACCAGCTGGTTGATAAAAAGGATGCTGCCATTGCGATTAACGCCGGAAATGGCGCAGCCGCGAACGTCACGCTGGATAATGTGCAAATCCAAGTGAGTAAGGATACTGTGGCAGCCATATCCACCAGTGGCGCTGGCGATGTAATCGTTGATCTGAACAATCAGAACACGGTAAAGAGCGGCGAGGATCGTGCCGGCGTGGATAAGAAGAACACCGGTAGCCTGACCATCGACGACAAAAACGGAGACGGAGGCAGCCTCGATGCCACAGGCGGTTACAACGCAGCCGGTATCGGCAGCGGTAGAGATGGTTCTACAGATAAGGCGTTTGACGTCGTCGGTGAAATTAAGATAGCCGGCGGTACGGTCACCGCTACTGGCGGCACCTATGGCGCGGGCATCGGCAGCGGTAGCAATAACGGTGGCAAATCGAGCGGAAATGTCGAAGCCATCGAAATCACCGGCGGCACGGTTACCGGCAACGGTGGTACAAATGCAGCCGGTATCGGCAGCGGCAGCAATACCAATGGCGCATCGAGCGGAAATGTCGGAGCCATCGAAATCACCGGCGGCACGGTCGCCGGCAACGGAAAAGATGGTGGCGCAGGTATCGGCGGCGGTTCAAACGGCAATGTAACAACTGTAAGCATTAAAGACGCAACGGTCGTAGCAGTGGGCAACAGAGGCGGCGCAGGTATCGGCGGCGGCTATAACGGCAAGCTTGACAACCCGGTCGTGATCTCCGGCAAGGCAAATGTGACAAGTGAAGGAGCTAGCATTGCCAATGCCAGCGGCGCTGCTATTGGCGATGGTGCTCAGGTCAAAGGAACCGATGTCGTAAACGGCGATGAAGCCGAGCTCGACACCAGCGGGATTAAAAACGGCATTATCACGCTTATTGCCAACGGAAAAACAACGATCATCACCGACATAGAGCCAGAAGCCGATACTGCCAGCCAGACGGCAAGCCCGGCAGCGAAGTCCTACAACGTGGTCGATAAGGACGGCAAGAGCATCAGCTATAAGACCGAGGTTAAGGACGGCGTTCTGACCGTCACGGTCGACGGCGATTATGCAGTGTTCACCGGTACGGCGGCGAACATCTCCGCGCTTACGGCGCAGGGCGTAACGACGGTCGTGTTCGTCACGAGCGGCGCGACCTCTACCTTTGACCTTGCCGACCTGTCGGCAAAGGGCAGCGGCACATACAAGCTCACCCACGACGGCGCAACGGTGACCTTCACTCTCGGCACGACCGACATAAGCGAAATACTCAAGTAAAAAAATATATAGCACACGGGCAGGCGCGCCGCGCCTGCCCGTGATTTATGTATGGAAACCCCTCAGTCAGCGGCAATGCCGCTGACAGCTCAGCCAAAGGCATAAGTTCGCGTTAACCAAATCGAAGATTTGGACGCTTACTTACCTTTCAGTGGAGCCAAGGGTGCACTTGTTGAAATTACAGCAATTCCCAGCCTCCCCTGAAAGGGGAGGTGGCGCGGCGCTCTGCGCCGTGACGGAGGGGTTTCACTCCAGCGTAAGACTGACTGCGGCTGTGAACTCGGCTGGCGTCAGCGGTGGAGGGGTTTCACATCGCCGCCGTTTGGAAATCCGAACGGCGCTGATTTTGCGTTATTTACCTTTATTCTCCTCGATAACGGGCAGCTTTTCGTTTATCCAGTTGAGTATATCGCGCTGCACGTCGAGGCGGTTCGTCTCGTTGAGCATTTCGTGCCGCCCGCCGGGGTAGAGGCGTATCATGACATCGTGCAGCCCCGCCTTGCAGAACGCCTTGTATGCGCGCTCCACGCCCTTGCCGTAGTCGCCCACGGGGTCTTCCGCGCCGGACATGAAGTAAATTGGCTTCGTCTTGTCCATGCGGTTTATGTTCTTCTGATTGGTGACAAAGAATATGCCGCCCATCATGTCGCGGTAGAGGCTCGTCTTGGCGACAAAGCCGCAGTTGGGGTCGGCGATATATTTGTCAACACTCTCGGCATCGCGCGAAACCCAGTCAAAGTCCGTGCGCGGGTTTTCAATATGGCTGAGATATGTGCCGAAGGCAATGTCGTTGAGCTTCTGCCCGTCGCTGCGCGCACCCTTTGCCTTGACCGCCGCCTCCGCCATGAGATACCCGCCGATAACGAGCGCCTTGTTCTGGTGCCCCGTGCCGCTGATGATGGCGGCATCGTACTTGTCGGCGTGGTCGATGATGTACGTGCGCGTGATGAAGCTGCCCATGCTGTGACCGAACATGATGTACGGCACACCGGGATAGTCCTTGACCATGATATCGTGCAGGCGCTCCTCATCTGTCACGACGCAGAACCAGCCGTTCTCCTCGCTGAAGAAGCCGCGGTCGTTCTCATCCGTGACGGACTGCCCGTGACCGAGATGATCGTCGCCGACGGCGAGTATGCCGTTTTCCGCGAGAAAGAGCATGAAATCGTCATAGCGGTTTATATGCTCGGCTATGCCGTGGACTATCTGCACGATTGCGCGCGGCGCGCCGTCGGGAACGCACTTTCTGGCGTGAATGGTGTTCACGGCGTTTGTGGAGCGAAATGTGAAATCAGTAAATTCAGGCATCTTTTTACCTCCGTACAGTATATTATACGTTAATTTTACACGCAGAATCCGCCATAGTCAACAAAATACTGCTGCAAAGCGTGGGGCACTTTGCAGCAGTACATCAAAAATCGTCCTCTATTCGCCCTCGGCGACGTGGATCTCCTTTATATTGAAATCCCTGCCGGTGAGCACCGTCTTGTCAAAGCTGCCGCAGTTGGGGCAGTAGCCCTCGTTTGCGACAACGTTGAATATCTCGTCGCAGTCGTCGCACTCGGCAAGCCCCGGAACGGTTTCAAGGATCAGCCTTGTGCCGCGAAGCTCCGGAATATCCTCGCTTACGGGCGGGTAGAGCTGCTCGACATACTCGGGAATGACCAGCGACAGCTCGCCCACCTCGCAGACGATTTCGTCCACATGGGCAATCCCGTTTTCGCGCGCGTAGTCCGCAACGGTTTTGCACATGCTGCGCACAATGCCTATCTCATGCATGGGCAGTCACCCTCTCACTTTTTGACGAGCTTTTTCTTCGCCAGTCTGCCGAGCGCGGCGGGCGTGTTCGTCACGGCGGTGAGCAGCGTGCGGAAATAAGTCTCGCCCTTGGTGTCGAGCGTCTTTTCCAGCCGTATCGCGTCGAACTTGCACTTCGTGGTGCAAATGCCGCAGCCGACGCACAAATCCTCGTCCACAACGACGCAGCCGCAGCCGAGGCAGCGGTCAGCCTCCTTCTTTATCTGCTCCTCGGTGAGCGTGCCGCGCAGATCCTTAAAGGTCTTTTTCGCCTCGGCAGCGTCGGCGCAGACGGGCTTCTGGCGCGGCGCGGTGTCGAAGCTGCCGATGGATATGGCGACGGTGGCGGTGTCGAGCGCCTTATAGTCGCGCCTGTCGCGCCCGATGTCCTGCGTCTGTCCGGGGTGGACATAGCGGTGAATTGACACTGCGCCCTCCTTGCCGGCGGCGATAGCGTCGATGGCGAACTTCGGACCTGTCACGGCATCGCCGCCGGCGAACACGTCGCTCACGCTCGTCTGATAGCTTATCGTATCCGCCGCGACTGTGCCGTTGGCATTGGTCTTGAAATCGGCAATGCCGCACAGGTCTATCCTCTGCCCGATGGCGGAGATAACGCTGTCAACGTGGACAGTCTCGAATTTGCCCGTGCCGATGCTCTTCCGGCGACCGTTTGCGTCCGCCTCGCCAAGCTCCATTATTTCGACCGTCAGCGTCTCGACCTTGCCGCTGCCGCCGAGCTCGGCGGGGGAGGCGAGGAAGCGGAGCTTCACGCCCTCGGCTTCCGCCTCGGCGACCTCGTCCGCGTCGGCGGGCATCTCGTCTCTGCCCCGACGGTAAACGACCGTCACCTCATCCGCGCCGAGGCGCACGGCGGAGCGCGCCACGTCGATGGCGACATTGCCGCCGCCGATAACGGCGACACGCTTGCCTATCTCCGGCGCTTTGCCGAGGTTGACCGCGCGCAGGAAATCAATGCCGGTGAAAACGCCCGCAAGCTCGTCACCCTTGCAGCCCACGGCAGTGCCTTGGCTCGCGCCGATGCCGAGGTAGAACGCCTTGTACCCGTCCGCGCGCAGCGCGTCGAGCGTGATGTCCCTGCCGACCTCCACGCCGGTGCGAAATTCCACGCCCAGCTCGCGCAGTATCTCTATCTCAGCGTTGACAACGTCCTTATCGAGCCGGAATGAGGGGATGCCGAGCGTCAGCATGCCGCCGAGCTTCTCCTCTTTTTCAAACACGGTCACGGGGTAGCCCTTCACGGCGAGGTAATAAGCGCAGCTAAGCCCCGCAGGACCTGCACCGATCACGGCGATTTTCTCCGTGTACGGCTTGCCGGTCTGATTGAGCAGCTTGGGCACGAAGCGCGTGGCGGAGTCGAGATCCTTTTCGGCAATGAACTTTTTAATGTCGTCGATGGCGACGGAGGAGTCGATAATGCCGCGCGTGCACGCGCTCTCGCACGCCTTGTTGCATATGCGCCCGCAGACGGCGGGGAACGGGTTTTCTTTCTTTATCAGCTCCAGCGCCTCGGTGTAGCGCCCCATTGAGGCGAGCTTTATGTACCCCTGCACGGGAACATGCGCGGGGCAGACCGCCTTGCAGGGCGCAGTGCCGCTCTCCATAACGTCGGAGCGGTTCGTGCGGTATTCCACATTATAGCTGGCGCGATCCCATGGGACGGCGCGGTCGGAGTCGTAAGCGTCGGCGATGTGCGCGTTTTCGGTGCAGCTCTTCTGCCCCAGCCGCAGCGCATTTGTCTGGCAGTTTTCGACGCACTGCCCGCAGGCGACGCATTTTTCCTTGTCCACGCGCGCGGTGAAGTTGGAGCGGATGGCGTTCTTGGCGCGGAAAAGCTCCGCAATGCGCAGCGCAAAGCACGAGCAGCCGCAGCAATTGCATATTGCGGTGCTGTCCTCAAAGCCGGGGGTCTGGTTTATCTCGTGGACAAGGCCGTTGTCCTCGGCGCGCTTGAGTATCTCATACGCCTCCTCCTTGGTGACGAGGCGGTGCGCGCCGGTCTTGGCGTAGTTGACGGCGTTGTCGTTGAGGTACATGCACATGTCCTCTTCCAGATGCCCGCAGCCCTCGCCCATGAGGCGGCGCGCACGGCGGCAGGAGCACGGACCGACGGAGATTGCCGTGGCGTTCTCAATGAGCGTGCTCAGCTCGTCATACGATGCCGTGCGGGAGTTATTTTCTATTGCGCTCATCACGGGCATGACGCGCATGAAGCTCATGCCCAGCTTGCCGGAATTGAGCGTCGGGGCGAGCATTTCGATGCGGCGGCGGGTGTATTCCTCGAAGCAATAGCCGAGGTCAGGGTAGCGGTCGCACTGCTCGCGGTTGGAGAGTATGCCCTCCATGATGCCGGGAACCCAAATGGGGTAGTAGTAGCCGAGCACGCCGTCCTCGGTGCGTGTGCGCACTATGCCCGCCTCGACCAGCTTGTCCAGCTGCTTCTGCACGAAGCCGACATCTGCGCTGCACCGGCGCGCAAGCTCTGCCGCCGTGCGCGCCTTTTCAAGGCGCATATGCATTGCCACGCTGCACATATCGTCCGTCACGATAGGCGCGAGGATGCGGTATTCCGGGTCATTGTAGGTAATGCCTGTGTACGTCATGCTCTCAAGACTTATCTTTGTCGCGAGAGCCAGAATGTTCGCTCTTTTTTCCATCTCAACACCTCATTTTTGTGATAATCAAAAAACTATCACAGTATTATTGAAATTATAACATATCCGCCCGACGCTGTAAACCGCGATTTATTGAATCTACCGAAATTTCCTCCGCTTGATTTATGCACTGCGAGCCAAGCCGCAGAGTGATAAAACTGCTTGACACGAACATACAAACAGTGTATATT
>CAVGKI010000108.1:0-6441 GCA_963629655.1 Butyricicoccaceae bacterium
CAAGCTCCGGGATCATGACGTATTCCAGCGCGTTGACGCGGCGGCGGGTCTTTTCAGGCGGGCGGCAATGTCAACCGCTCTTTCGCCTTCCGCATACATTCTTTCGATCTCGCGGCGCTGTTCCAGCGTCAAATAACTGTATCCGTTCAATGCTTTTTACCTCCTTCCGCCGTCCTTCGGATAAAAAAATAATGCAGAAAAACCGTATCGGTTTCTTCTGCATTAAATACTACTTCTTTCAGTTATCACAAAACTCAAAGAAAATCCTTGACATATGGGCTGGTTTGTTGTATAGTGTTTGAGCGCTCCGAAGACAGCAGGGGGCATATGCCGTAAATCCTGCCGAGGACATCAACAATATTGATTGTTTTTGTGCCTTTGCGTCTTTTGCCGCAGGGGCTTTCTTTATGAGCGTGACCATCGTTACGGAGGTGAAAACCACATATGCCAAACGCAAAGGTTCTTAGCGAGAAGCAGGCAATAGTCGAAGCACTTGCCGAGCGTATCAAGGGCGCGAGCGCAGGCATCCTCGTCGATTACAAGGGCATCACCGTCAGTGAGGATACCGCACTGCGCACCGAGCTGCGCAAGGAGGGCGTTGAGTACACTGTTGTCAAGAACACCCTGACCAGAAAGGCTCTGGACAAGCTGGGGATGAACGGTCTTGATGACGTTCTCAACGGCACCACCTCTCTGGCAACCGCCGAGAATGATCCCATCGCTCCTTTCCGTATTCTCAACGATTACAGCAAGAAGCTCAACGAGCGCTTCAACATCAAGGCCGCCTTCATGGAGGGCAAGGTTCTTAATGCGGCTGAGATCGACGAGATGTCACAGCTTCCTTCCAAGGATGCGCTGTACGCAAAGGTTCTGGGCACCATGATCGCTCCCATCACCGGTCTGGCCGTTTGCCTCGGTCAGATACTTGAGCAGAAGGGCGGCTCTGTCGAGGCTCCCGCTGCAGAAGAAGCTGCCGAATAAGCAGTCACAAAAAGATTTTATTGGAGGAAATAACAATGAGCGAAAAAATCACCGCTATGATCGAAGAGATCAAGGGTCTTTCTGTTCTTGAGCTCTCCGAGCTCGTCCACGCGCTTGAGGATACTTTCGGCGTTTCTGCCGCAGCCGTTGCTGCCCCCGCCGCCGGCGGCGCTGCTGCCGCAGCAGTCGAGGAGAAGACTGAGTTCGATGTCGTCATGACCGACTTCGGCGCAGAGAAGATCAAGGTCATCAAGGAAGTCCGCAACATCACCGGTCTTGGTCTTGCCGAGGCGAAGGCTCTCGTCGAGGGTGTTCCCGCGAAGGTCAAGGAAGCAGTCTCCAAGGAAGACGGCGAGGCTCTCAAGGCTCAGCTCGAGGCTGTCGGCGCAAAGGTCGAGCTCAAGTAAGCTCATACCGAAAATCAAAAACCCGCTCCTTCGTGATGAAAGAGCGGGTTTTGTCTTTCTTTTGCGTATGTACATTGTATTGACATTTACACTTCGACGTATTATATTATAGTTGATTATAATTGAATTGAGGTGAAATCTATGGAACAGTATACTGCCAATATTGTTAATGCCCCGAAAACATCCACCTTTCAAATGCGCATCAACCCGGATGTCAAGCAGCAGGTCGAGGCTGTCTATGCCCGACAGGGGCTGACCTTTACCGACGCGGTAAATATTTTCATACAGCAGTCGATCAACGCCAATGGGCTTCCGTTCCTCGCTTCATCGGAGAATGCCGAGTACATGAGGGTCAAGGCAGCGCACCGCCTTGCAGAGGAAATACAAAAGGGGTGGGATTCCATCAAGTCCGAAAACGACCTTATCTCTGAAAGCGAGGCTTACAGAGCACTCGGCTTGGACAGATGAAGCTGAGCTACTCCCCGCAGGCATTGCAGGATATAGCCGAGATAAAGGCTTATATCTCCGCCTCCCTGCATAATGTACCTGCCGCAAAGCGTATTGTGGGGCTCATTTTTAAGGCGTGCTCTGACTTGAAGCGTTTTCCGTACATGGGCTTTTCCGTGCGCGATAAGCTCGGCATAGATTCAGACACGCGGATGCTGATATGTGAGAAATATTTTATTGTTTATTCCGTGCATGAGGATTCTGTCCTGGTTGTCAGGGTGATAGACGGCAGGCAGGATTATATGCGCCTTCTGTTTCCGTGACCGCGCACAGCGCCCGCTGCGTGAATAAAAACCCGCTCCTTCGTGATGAAAGAGCGGGCTTTGTTATGCATTTTTCCCTCACCCTATTCCGCCGAGCATTGCGCCGGCGATGAGGGCGACGAGGGTGAGCGCGCAGTATATATACCTTCCCAGCGGGTAGAACCACTTGCCGATGGGCTTGTCTATTCCCGCGCTGACCGCCTCGATGGCGGTCTCCTTTTTCAGCACCCAGAAGAACATCACTGCCGCAAGGAACGCGCCCATCGGGCAGATGTAGATGGACACAACGTCCATCCACTGCGAGGTCCACGGCTGGATCATCACGGACACGACCATGCCGAGCGCACCGATGATGCCGACGGCGGCAAGGCGCTTGAGACCGAACCGCTCCTGAAGCCATGCGACGGGCGCTTCATAGAGATTGATAATGGACGTTATCCCGGCAAAAAGCACGCAGACGAAGAATATCAAGCCCACGAGGCGCCCGCCCGCCATGCCGTTGAGCACGTTGACAAGGTAGATGAACATAAGCCCCGGTCCGCCCTTGGACGGCTCGACCCCGCCCGCCGCCATGGCGGGCAGAATGACGAGCGCCGCGAGGAACGCCGCGAGCGTGTCAAACACGGCGACATTGCGCGCAGAGGACGGAATGTCCTCCTCCTTGGAGAAATACGACCCGTAGATGACCGAGCCGTTGCCCGCCACGGACAGAGAGAAGAACGCCTGACCGAAGGCGTATATCCACACCTGCGGGTCGAATATGCGCTCCGGCTGGAGCGTAAAGATATACCTGTATCCCTCGGATGAGCCGGGGAGCAAGGCGATATACACACCGAGGACGACGAACAGAGCGAAGAGCGCGGGCATCATTATCTTGTTCGCCCGCTCTATGCCGCCGGCAATGCCCAGCGCCATGATGGCAAGCGCCGCGGCGAGCCCTATAAGCTGCCACACGCTGTTGCCGACGGCGAAAACACCGCCCTGCGCCATCATGCGCACAGCCGCACCCAGCGTGTCCGCCTCCGGCGCTGTCGCGCCGAATGTGCCGGCGATTGCGTTCATGTCGGTGCCGAGGGCGTAGAGGTCGCCGGATATGCCCATGAAGCAGTATTTGAATATCCACCCCATCACGACGGTGTAGCCTATCGCGAGCCCCAGCGCGCCGATGATCGGCAGCGCGCCGACAATTCTGCCTATGCGCGCACTGCCCCAGCGCTGCTCCGTGCATTTGCCGAACGCACCCACGGGTCCCGCGCCCGCCCAGCGGCCGAGCGTGAACTCCTCAATCACGCCCGTCGAGCCGATGAGGACGACGCAGATGATGTACGGGATGATAAAGGTCAGCCCGCCGTAGGTTGAGACCATTATCGGAAAGCGCCAGATGTTGCCCATGCCGACCGCCGAGCCTATACACGCGAGGATAAAGCCCCATTTTGTGGTAAAGCCGTCCTCCGTGCGGTGGATCTTCTTGCCTGCCATATTGCATTGCCCTCTCTTTATTGCATCAATTTCTCCGCGCAGAGCGCCGGATTGTTCGCGCCCTCGCAGCTCGCGGTTATCGCCCCGGCGCGCACGGCGGCGCGGGCGCAGCCGGCAATATCCATGCCTGCGAGCGCTGCCCACACGATGGCGGAGGTCGCGGCATCGCCCGCGCCGGTGGTGTTCACGACGGTGACAAGCTCGCGCGGTATGTGCACCGTTCTGCCGCGCTCCGAGGCAAGCATGCCGTCCTCGCCGAGGCTGATGAACACGCGCTTCACGCCCCTGTCCAGCAGCACTGCGGCAGCGCGCTGCGGCTCATGCTCGCCGGTGAGCTTCTCCGCCTCGTATATGTTCGGCTTTATCGCCCACAGCCTGTCCAGCACCGGCACAAGGCGCGTCGCCTTTGCCGTGGAGACAGGGTCGGCAATGATGGGCACGGTGCAGTGCCGCGCGGCATGCTCCACGCTCTCCGCCGGGAGATTCGCGTCGAGCACGACGGCATCAAAGGCATTTATCTCCTCCATGCGCGAGGCGAGGTATTCCGGCGTGATGCACTCGGTGATCTCCATGTCGGCAATACCGATCTGCATATCGCCCGTCTCGTCCGTGACATAGAGATAGGTGGAGCTGCGCCGCTCCGGCAGGATGCGGGCAAGGCTCATGTCTATGCCGAGCTCGCGGCAGCTTTCGAGTATTCCCTGCCCGTACACGTCCCCGCCCACGGCGGTGACGAGGCTGACGCGCACGCCCAGCAGGCGCAGGTCATGCGCGATGTTGCGCCCGACACCGCCCGGGCGGGCGGTGATGATGCCGGGGTTCGAGTCGCGCATGACGAGCTTTGCAAACGGGCTGCCGCCGATGTCCATATTCACGCCGCCGATAACGGCGACGCGGGGAGCGCTTACACGTTCCATATGTTGTGCGCATACTCCGCGATCGCGCGGTCAGCGGCAAACACGCCGCTCTTGGCGGTGTTCACCAGCGCGAGGCGCGCATATTCGCGCTCGTCTGCAATGCGCCCGTACAGCTTCCTCTGGCAGTCGGCATATGCGCGATAATCGGCGACGAGCATATACTGATCCCCGCCGTAGAGCAGCATGGACACAAGGTCGGAATAGCTCTTGCCGTCTCTGAAGCCCTGAGAGAAGCGGTCAAACACGCGCATGATCTCCTCATCTGCAGATGCGACGGCGCTGGGGTCATACCCCTCGGCGCGCAGCTTTTCTATCTCTTCGGTATGCAGACCGAAGAGGAACATATTCTCGTCGCCGAGGCGCTCATACATCTCGACGTTTGCCCCGTCGAGCGTGCCGATCGTCACAGCGCCGTTCATCATCAGCTTCATGCAGCCCGTGCCGGATGCCTCCTTGCCGGCGGTTGAGATCTGCTCGGACACCTGCGCGGCGGGCACAATCGCCTCCGCAGCGGAGACGCGGTAGTTCTCCACAAAATACACCTGAAGCTTTTCATGGCAGACGGGGTCGTTATTAACGTCGTCCGCAAGCGAGAGTATAAGCTCAATTATCCGCTTCGCCGTGCGGTAGCCCGCCGCCGCCTTCGCGCCGAACACAAACGTGCGCGGCACGAACTGCATATTCGGGTCGTCGTGGAGCTGCTGCTGCAGACTCGTAATGCTCATGGCGCACAGGAGCTGGCGCTTATACTCGTGCAGGCGCTTGATCTGAACGTCCATAACGGAGTCGGGGTCGAGCGCGAAGCTGTCGTTGCGGCGGGCAAACTCCGCAAAGCGGAGCTTGTTTTCATGCTTTATCTCATTGACGCGGCGCAGCACCTCTCCGTCGTCGGCATAGCGCAGCAGGTTCTCCAGCTCCTCCGGGTGCGTCAGATAGCCGTCCGAGCCGAGAAGCTCGCACACGAGCGAGTGCAGCCCGGGGTTTATCTGGCTGAGCCAGCGGCGGTGGTCAATGCCGTTGGTGACGTAGGTGAAGCGCTCGGGGCGAATGTCGTACAAGTCGCGGAAAAGGTCGCGCTTCAATATATCGCCGTGAAGCTTTGACACGCCGTTGACCTTGTAGCACGCGGCAAGGCACATATTTGCCATGTGCACCTGACCGTCGCGAATGATGAGATTGCGCCCCGCGCGCTCGCCCTGACCGAAATGCGCCACGAGGAAGTCACACCAGCGGCGGTTTATCTCGCACATGATCTCCCACAGGCGCGGCAGAAGCTGCTGCACAAGATCCTGCGGCCAGCGCTCAAGCGCCTCGCTCATGACGGTGTGGTTGGTGTAGGCGACGCTGTTTTTCACGATGCTCCACGCCTCGTCCCAGCCCACGCCGTGCTCGTCCATGAAGATGCGCATAAGCTCCGGGATGATGAGGGTGGGGTGGGTGTCGTTTATCTGGATGGTGTGGTGCTCGGCAAAGCTCTTTATGTCGCCCCACTTCTTCATGTGCTTGCGCACGATGTCCTGCGCCGTGGCGGAGACGAAGAAATACTGCTGCTTGAGGCGCAGGGTCTTGCCCTCAATATGCTCGTCGGCGGGATAGAGCACCTTGGTGATGACCTCCGCCATGGTGCGCTGCTCCATGCTCCTGACATACTCGCCCTCGGAGAAGAAGTACATATCCAGAGAGTTCGGACTCTTCGCGTCCCACAGGCGTAGGGAGTTGATCTCTTTCCCGCCGTAGCCCGCAATGAGCATATCGCGCGGCACGGCGATAACGGCGGTATAGCCGGTGTACTCGGCGGTATAGTGACCGAAATTATCCCAGCGCGGGGAGACCTGCCCGCCGAAGCGTACCTCCACCGCGTCCTCATACCGCGGCACGAGCCAGCTC
>CAVGKI010000109.1:0-6427 GCA_963629655.1 Butyricicoccaceae bacterium
TCTCTTCTCGTTACAGAAACAGACGGCATTTGTTTGCCCTTCGCTTCTCGCTGGTTTGTGGCATTTTTAACCGTCAACATTAGGTTGTCGAACAAGTCTATTGAGCGTAATGTATCTGTGAAGCTGCACGGCAAACTGCATATCCTCATCGCTTGCCGACATCTCATGAAATGTTACCGTTTGCTTCTCCTCGTCCGAATACCAGCACGCCGGCTCTGAGCTTACGAAATAATAGCTGTCTGCATAGCGGCTGTAATCGTAGGCGACGGTATATCGGCTTACCGGGCTGACATATGTGCCCGTTCCATCCGAAAACGCCTTGCCGTTCAGCGTCCACTCTCCGTTGAGCGGCTTTTGCGCACCGCTCGCGTCCAAATAATAATCGCTGCCCGTGACACGGCAGGGCGCATATTCGCCGAGCGGCTCTATCGAGAAGCCGTTTCCCTCATAGTCCTCCGGTATTTTCAGCAGCAATCCCGAACGCGCATTTACCTCCGAATACAATCTGCGCTCACCATCTGCGTCATACTCCCAAATGCGGAATTTTGAAAACGAATACAGCCTGCTTTTGACCTTGTCCTTGTTTTCCGTTACAGCGACGGAGTACAGACTGCCGCCGGGCTGCATACCGACAGGCATTTCCTCGGCTATCGGCTTCCCGCCCTCCTCCTGCGAATAAACACAAATCAGAAAATTGTTCTTTGCAAATGTGACAGGTATACTCCCGTTCGGCTCATCGCCGTCCTGCTCCTCAACGGCTGCCGCCTTGATATATACGCCGTTTTCGTCGAGCATACCCTCGTCCGAGAGCTTTCTGTATTCCTTATACTCATCGGTTGCGTATATTGCCTCCTTCGCCCTTGCGGTAACCTCGGCATCAACAGCCGCGCACCCTGACAGCGACAGTGCCGCCGCAACACTCAGCAGCAACAGCCCTTTTGTTTTCATCTTTTTATCGCACCCCCGATTCTCCCCGCATCACCCGCGGCGAGGGAACGCCTCGTTCGCGGTATTATTCTCCTTTTCCCTAATATTTTACCATATACGGCGGCACGGCACAACCGCGATTTTTACGATTTTCGCCCCTCGCAAAAATTACACGTTCTGTTCTGAGTGCAGCCGATGAGTGCCGCGCTCGGAAAGGAATTATAAGAAATGAAAAAGAAGCTCACCTCCGCCATTCTCGTGTTTGCCCTTGCCATCGCGCTCTGCGCCTGCGGCAGCGCCCGCACCGACACACCCGCATCCACCGCCGCACCCACCGCTGCGCAGACACCTGCGCCGACCCCCACGCCGACAGAAGCACCGTCACCCGCGCCGACCGAGCCTCCCGTACCATCGCCGTCAGAAGCTTCGGCCGACGAGATACGCCCGGAGTTTAAGGCGTTCATGGACAGCTATGAGGCGTTCATCGATCAATACTGCGATTTCATGCAAAGCTACTTGAACGGCAGCCTCAGCACCGAAATGCTGACGCAGTATTTCTCCATTCTGTCAAGCTATGCGGAATTTGCCGAGCAGATAGCTGCCATCGACGAGAGTGAGCTGACAAATGCGGAGCTCGCTTATTACATTGAAGTCACCTCCCGTGTGAGCCAAAGGCTGCTGCAATTCGCGGGGTAAGGGAAACGTCCCGCCATCATAGGTGAAATGCGCAGCCAAGCGGAAAAAACTTGGCTGCGCATTTCTGTTAAATAATAGTATGAAGGCTCACTCGGCGGTATGCGGCGCGCTGTTGCCCTGCTCGGCAGCTATCGCGCGCAGCTCGTCCGGCGTGAAGGAATATGTCGCGTCGCAGAATTGGCAGCTTATGCTGCAATCCTTGCCCTCGGCAATCATCTCCTCAAGCTCGCCGCGCTCGACACAGCGCAGCGCCTCCGCCACGCGCTCACGGCTGCAATAACAGCGGTAGCCCACGGGAGCTTCGCCCACAATGTGGTGCTCCAGCCCCTTGAGAACCTGCTCAAACACCGCCTCCGCGCCGTCCTCGTCGAGAACGGTGGTGAGCTGATCCATCATGAAAATGTTATCCTCAAGCTTGCCGATAAGCTCCTCCGGCGCGCCGGGCATGAGCTGCACGATGAAGCCGCCCGCCGCCTTTATCGTCCTGTCCGTATCGACCAGCACGCCCAGCGCACACGCGGAGGGCACCTGCTCGCTCTCAAGGAGGTACTCCGTCAGATCCTCGGCGATCTCGCCGCTGACGAGCGCGGTCGAGCCGATGTACGGCTCCTTCAGCCCTATGTCGCGGCTGACGGTCAGCATACCGTCGCGCCCGACCGCTCCGCCGACATCAAGCTTCCCGTCCGCGCGCAGCGGCAGCTCGACCGCAGGATTCGTCACATACCCGCGCACATACCCCGCAGAGTCCGACACGGCGACGATGCTGCCGATAGATCCGCCGCCGTTTATGCGTATCGTGAGCGTGCCGCGCTCCTCCTTCATCATCTCGCCGAGCATCGATGCGGCGCAAAGCGTCCGCCCAAGAGCCGCGGCGGCTGTGGGGGAGCAGTGATGTATCTCCTGCGCGCGCTGCACTGTGTCCCGCGCCGTTATCACCGCCATTTTTATAAAGCCGTCTCCCGCCGTTGCACGTATTATTTTATCCATCAGTCATTTCCTCGCTTTGATATAATGAATTGCCTGCCGACTGTGCCCTGCGGTCCGTCACAGCGGAGCGCGATATTCGTGAAGCCCTCACGCTCCATGAGCGCGCGCAGTTCCTCGAATGTGTAGACATATTCTGTGTGCTCCTCGCCGTCGCGCCGCCAAAGCTCGCCCTCGCGCGAGAAGATGTCCATGCCGTAGCTTATGCGCCGCCCGTCCGCGTCCATGTCGGCGCGCCACAGGCACAGCACATCCTCCTGCTCGTCAACATACACCTGCCCGTCCATGCTCCTGAGCCATTCTGGGGAGCGTATGTCGAAAATCAAAAGCCCACCCGGACGGATGAAGAGGCGCAACCGATGAAAAAGCTCCGGCAGCTCATCCGGCGGAATGTAGTTCATCCCGTCGAGCGAGCAGTACGCCGCATCGACCGTGCCGTAAAGATCCAGCCCGGCAGCCTCCTGACAAAGGAACAGCGGGGGAGCAGCAAGCCCGACAGCCTTCGCCTGCGCCTGCATGAGCATATCCACCGAGGCATCGACCGCGATAAGCTCATACCCGCGCCGCGTCATCTCGCACGCGAGCGTCCCTGTGCCGCAGCACAAATCGAGCAGGAGGCGGAATTCGCCGCCGTCGCGCCGAAACTCCGCCTCATAAAAGTCCGCAAATTCGCCGTATGGCACGTCGAGCGTCAGCCGGTCGTACCATTCCGCCAAAGACACATAGCTGCTCACTTGTCGTCGCCCTTCTTCACGCGGTCGAACACAATGGCATATCCGCCCCGACCGTACTGGAGCGAGCGGTTGACGCGGCTGATCGTGGCACTGGAAGCACCCGTCTCGGCAAGAATGTCGTTATATATCATGCCGTCGTCAAGACAGGAGGCGACCTGATAGCGCTGCTCCATCGCCATCAGCTCCGATATGGTGCACAGGTCATCAAAAAACTTCATGCACTCGTCCACATTGCGCAGGCTGAGTATCGCCTTATACATGCTTTCATTTCTTGGCTTTTTGGGAAGCTTGTTCATTTAATCACCTTTATACATAACGCGGTAAAATCCGCGCTGTTTTTCATTTATACCGT
Source organism: Butyricicoccaceae bacterium (assembly GCA_963629655.1). Classification (GTDB taxonomy): domain Bacteria; phylum Bacillota; class Clostridia; order Oscillospirales; family Oscillospiraceae; genus Limivicinus. Next base: position 3,694 of record CAVGKI010000109.1, read on the forward strand.
GTATATCATACAACAAGCATATCAAAAAGTAAAGAGCTAAAGCGCTAAAGCTTGGGAAAGAACGTTATTGGGCGGAAACTAAATTACTCTCATACGGACGCTTGCCGGAGAGCACATCATCGTAATAGCCCTGCTTCCAGTCGATATATGCAACGCTGCCCTCCAGCTCCTTGATGGCTTCATACAGCGCCTCCTGCTTTCGCGCCAGTATCACCTTTCTCTGCGGTATCGTTGCCTCCCCCTGAAGGCACAGCGCAAGATAATCCTTCATTTCCTGAATACTCATGCCGCATTTTTTCAGGCATGTCAGACTCTTTATCCACGCCACATCATGCTCGTCAAAGACGCGGCGGTTATTTTTGTCCCGCTTGACATTCGGCACAAGCCCCTCATTGCAATAGAATTTCAATGCCTGATAGGTCATATTCGTCTCCTTGCAGACCTGCATCATGGTGTAAAGCATAGCAAAACCTCGCTGTTCGCAAAAAATTCAGATTATTTCTCAAAAAAACTCTTGACCGATTGCAACAACCGCAAATTATAATCGGCAGTGTCAACCGAAAGGAACAACCGCATAATAACACAGAGGCTGAATTTTCACAAGTATCAAATATGAGGAGGTATTTTTACGGACAACTTCATTTTTGAAAACAAGACCAAGGTGTATTTCGGCAAGGGCTGCATCAGGGAACACATGGGAGAGCTGCTGCAAAGCTACGGCAAGACGGTCATGCTCGCCTATGGCTGCGGCTCTGTGAAACGAAACGGCGTGTATGACGAGATAGTCGGAATACTCCGCGAGCAGGGCAAGAGCATTGTAGAGTTTTCCGGCATCATGCCGAACCCCACCTATGCCAAGGCTCAGGAGGGGGCGCGCCTCGCGCGGGAGAGCCGCGTTGACCTCATCCTCGCCGTGGGCGGCGGGTCGGTGTCCGACTGCTGCAAGGTCATCGCGGCGCAGGCGAAGCTGGACGAGGACATATGGGACATGGAAACGGTGAAGCACTGCACCCCCGCGCACTTTATCCCGCTCGGCACTGTTATGACCGTGTTCGGCACAGGCTCGGAGATGAATAACGGTGCGGTCATCACGCACGAGGCGAAAAAGCAGAAAGCCGGTATCTGGGCGGCGCAGGCGGATTTTGCCTTCCTTGACCCGATGTACACCATGTCCGTGCCGCATGACCAGCTCATCTCCGGCGCGTTCGACACATTGAGCCACGCGATGGAAACCTATTTCGGCAAGCCGGACGAGAACAACCTCTCCGACGAAATGAACGAAGCGGTAATGCGCAGTGTTATCCGAAATATCCGCCTCCTGCTCAAAACGCCGGAGAATTACGCCGCGCGCAGTGAGCTTGCATGGGCATCCGCGATGGCTGAGAACGGCGTGTTGAAGATAGGCAAGGTCACGGATTTTCAGGGGCACATGATAGAGCACCAGCTCGGCGCGTACACCGACTGCAACCACGGCAAGGGGCTGGCGGTCATACAGCCGGTGCTGTACCGGCACATATACGCCTCCGACGCGGCGCGCTTTGCCCGCTTTGCCGAGAACGTCTGGGGCATCGCGCCGAAAGCCACGGTCATGGAAACTGCCCGCGCCGGAGTGGAGGCGCTGGCGGAGTTTATAAAAGAGATAGGTCTGCCGACAACGTTCGCCGAGCTGGGCATACCTGCCGATACCGACCTGCGCGCCGTGGCAAGCTCCGTCGTTGCTACCCCGGGCTGCAGCAAAAAGCTGACGGCGGGCGAGATATACGAGATACTCTGCGAGTGCAGATAATAGTATAAAATAGTATAAAAACAAACAGTGAGGTAAAATATTATGAAAACATTTACTGCAATTCTTCTTCTCATCACCTTGGCGCTCAGCCTTACCGCCTGCGGCAGCACATCGGCAAGCACTCCCGCAAGCACACCCACGCCTACTGCCGCGCTTGCCGAGCCGGGCGAAGCCCCGGCGGACACCGACGATACCGCGCCGGAGGGCAGCAAGGTGCTTGTCGTGTATTATTCAGCGTCCGGCAATACCGCGCGTGTGGCGAATGACATTGCCGCTGCCGCCGGGGCGGACGTGTTCGAGATCGTCCCTGCCGAGCCTTACACCTCTGACGATTTGAACTGGACAAATCCGAACAGCCGCGTCAGCGTTGAGCACGACAATCCCGACGCTAGAACGGTCGAGCTTGCTTCCGTCGAAGTCCCCGATTGGGACAGCTACACCACTGTTTTCATCGGCTATCCCATCTGGTGGGGCATTGCGGCATGGCCTGTGGACGGCTTTGTCAGCGCGAATGACTTCACGGGCAAGACCGTTATCCCCTTTGCTACCTCGTCCAGCTCCGGCATGGGGCAGAGCGGCGAGCTGCTCTCGCAGCTTGCCGGAACGGGCGATTGGCAGAGCGGTCAGCGCTTCTCCTCCGGCGTGTCGGCATCCGACGTGCAGTCGTGGGTGAGCAGCTTGGACTTGGCATGAGCGCCGTAATCGCGCTATGTTGGACTTGCAATCGCGCTGTATGGGGTGTATGCTTTCTGTAAGCGACGCATTTGGCAGTACATGTTTCTCATAAGCCACTTTGTTTTCTTTGATTACAGTGAGCCGGTCATATTCTTCTTTCTGGATTATATCGCGGTAATGTGGCTGTTTGTCAGTATAGGCGGCGCGGCGGTACCCGCGCTCGGAAACCGCCGACTTAGGAGGGCAACAAATGGAAAATCTGCGAAGCAGCGC
>CAVGKI010000110.1:0-6423 GCA_963629655.1 Butyricicoccaceae bacterium
GGTCAATACTGCGCTCTCCTATGCCGCGCGGCGGGCTGTTGATTATCCTCGTCAGGCGCAGGTCATCCGACGGGGTCGCGATGACGTTGAGATATGAGAGCATATCCTTTATCTCAGCATGGCTGAAAAAACTCATGCCGCCGACGATGCGGTACGGTATGCCATTGCGCTTGAACGCATATTCCAGCTGGTACGACTGCGCGTTCATGCGGTAGAGCACCGCGTGGTCGCGCCAGTTTGCCCCGCGCCCGTAGTCCGCCATTATCTTCGCCGCGACATACTGCGCTTCCTCGTTCTCGTTGTCGGCGACATAGAGCTTCACAAGCTCGCCCGTCCCCGCATCCGTCCACAGCTCCTTGCCCTTGCGCCCCGCGTTGTTGCGTATGACGGCGTTGGCAGCGTCGAGAATGTGACTCGTGCTGCGATAGTTCTGCTCCAAGCGTATCGTGCGGCAGCCCTTGAATTCATGCTCAAAGGAGAGTATATTTTCTATCGTCGCACCGCGGAACTTATAAATGCTCTGATCGTCATCACCGACGACGCATATATTCCCGCTCCCCCCCGCAATAAACGAGGAGAAAAGATATTGCAGGCGGTTCGTGTCCTGATATTCGTCAATGAGCACGTATCTGAACCGGCGCTGCCAATAGCTGCGCACGTCCTCATGCTCGGCAAACAGCTTGACGGTAAAGGAAAGGAGGTCGTCAAAGTCCATCGCGTTCGCCGCGAACAGGCGCTTTGCATACTCGGCATATGCCCCGCCTATTTTTACGCGGCGCGCATCGCCCGTTTTGCGCGCGGAATCCAAATATTCCTGCGCACCTATCCGCGCATCCTTGGCGCGGCTGATCTCCGCGAGGACGGAGCGCGACGGGAAAGCTTTCTCGTCCAGCCCCTGCTCCTTGAGTATGCGCTTCATGAGGCTCTGGCTGTCGGCGGTGTCGTATATGGAGAAGTTTGACCCGAAGCCGAGCTTTTCCGCGTCGCGGCGGAGTATTCGCACGCAGGCGGAGTGAAACGTGCACGCCCATACGTCGTTTGCCGCTTCCGTGCCGAGCATACGCTCCAATCTTGACTTCAGCTCGCCCGCCGCCTTGTTCGTGAACGTGATGGCGAGAATGCGCCACGGCTCGACCGGGTCGAGCGCGGCGAAGGTCTCTGCCCCCGGTGCACGGGTCTTGAGCGCCTCAAGCGTTTTTTCGTCGGCAAATGCGGGCAGCTCGTCGCTGTCCGATGCTTTGCCGTATTTCAGCAGATTTGCAATGCGGTTTATCAATACCGTGGTCTTGCCGCTTCCGGCACCGGCCAGTATCAGCAGTGGTCCCTCCGTGGCCATGACCGCATCTATCTGTCTGTCGTTGAGGTGTGAAAATTCGGCGCGTATGTATTCCTTGCGCGCCTTGATATATTCTTTTTCAAATTCAGTCATCATGAAGTGAATTTTAGCACATTCGCATATAATAAACAAGGCGCAATTTTCATACGGGCAAATTTGTTGACAAACCATGCGCCGATAGACTATTATTTTATAAGGCAATACTTATTAAAGAGAGAAACGCATGAAGAATTTTTCCACACGCCTTTTGCAATGGGCGCGCGACGAGCGCCACGAAAGGCTGATAGTTATAATACTCCCCTGTCTCGCGCTGGCAGTCTCCGCGCTCATTCTTGCGCCGCAGCTGTCGGTGTACCGCGCCAACCGCGCCGCCGCGATGCAGTCCGTGCGCGAGCGCAGCATGACCGACAGCGCAGACGCGGACAATGCCGCCGACCCTGTGCAGGTATATCTGTCCGCGTCCTCCGCCGGGGAGGATATGTTCATCTCCGTGTGCACTCTTGACGGCACGCCTGTTGAGGGTGTGCGCTTTCAGCTCACGCTCACAACGCCGGAGGGGAATGAAATTCTCTGCTCCACCTATACCGACGGCAGCTGCTATCTTGTAGAGCTTACGCCCGGGGTCTATTCCGTTTCCATGTCGCCGCAGTCGGGCTATGTCACGCCGGACGCCGTTGAGTGCACGGTAAGCTCGCTCACGCATGAGGCAGCGTCGCTCGACGCGCTTGCCACAGGGCTCAATATTGTGGGCGGGAAATTATACTATCAAGATGCGTCCGGGCGGCGCGCCGCCGCAGTCGGCTTGGACATCTCGTGCTTCAACCGCTATGTCGATTGGGACGCACTGCGCGCGCAGGGCGTGGACTTTGTGATACTGCGCGTCGGCGGGCGCGGCTGGGGCACGGGGCACGTCTATGTTGACAAGTGCTTTCACGATTATTTTGACGCGGCAAAGCGCGCAGGACTGCGCGTGGGCGTATATTTCTACTCGACGGCGGTGAACGCGCACGAGGCTGTCGAGGAGGCGGAATATGTGCTCCGCACTCTGCGCGGCGCGCCGCTGGATATGCCGATATATCTCGACACGGAGTATTCCGGCAGCTATCCGTACGGGCGTGCCGACCGTCTTTCAAAGGCGGCGCGCATGGATATAATCTCGGCGTTTTCCGCAACTGTGCGGCAGCACGGATATCGCTCCGGCATTTACTCCGGCGTATATTTTATCGAGCACGAGCTTGACATTTCCCTGCTCGGCAGTCAAAGCGTGTGGATTGCAAACTATACGCTCAACAACGCCCTCCCCACGGTGAAGTACAGATATAACATCTGGCAGTACACCGATAGCGGGCGCATCCACGGCATATCAGGCACGGTGGATATAAACGTGATATTGCGATAAACTCAGCGCCCGGCAAAAATCGGGCGCTGAGTTTGTGTTGTCATGCTATTGTTGGGTGAACAGTATCATTTTGCCTCATGATATTCCCTTTCTGTATTCACGTTCCACACGGCGCTCTTGTCCGTGCTGCCGGTCTTGATGCACTTTACGGCTTCAAACGAGGTCATCATCGAGTGGTCGAGATTATTATATCTGTGCTGCCCGTTGCGCCCGACGCAGAAAAGGTTTTCTATCGTATTGAGATAGGCGATGAGTGTGTCAATCTCGGCATAGGTGTCAAAATAGGCGGGATATGCCTTTTTCACCTTTTCCATGTGCGTGTCCAGCACCTGCGCGCTGTCGGATATAAGCCCGATACGCACCATCTCCTCCACACCGAGCTTGGCAAACTCCTCTTCGCTCTGATTCCAGAAAGCATCGCCCTCATTGCAGAAGTATTCCAGCCCCACCCATACGGTGTTCTCAAGGTCTTTAACGAGATACGGACTCCAGTTGTTGTATATCTGGAATCTGCCCATTTTCACGCTTCTGTCCTGAACATACACCCAGCAGTCCGGCACGATGCCGCCGACGGTGGCAATGCCGGTCTTGTTTTTCAGCGCAAGCCCATTGACAAGCACACCCAGCGTCATATAATCGCGGTACGGCAGCCCCGCCGCAATACGCGCCGCATCTGCCGGAACATCGTTCATGCCGGCGATCAAATCCTTGAGCGGCATGGATGAAATGAAATAATCCCCCTCGTAGCTGTCCCCGTCGGCAGTGCTGACCGACAGTATTCTTGAGCCGTCCTTTTTCAGGGACACCACCTTAGCGTTCCTCACTATCCTGCCGCCGAGCTTTTCTATCTCCGCCGCAGTCACGTCCCACAGCTCTCCCGGACCGAGCTTCGGGTACTTAAATTCTTCAATGAGCGAAGTGTTCACTTCTCGGTTTTTGACGGCAAAAAGTCTGCCGAAAACGTCTTTTATTATTCCGCCGATGGACAAGCCCTTTGTGCGCTGCGCGCCCCACGAGGCGTCGATTTCGCTCGGATGCCGCCCCCACAGGTTTTCCGTGTAATACTCGAAGAACATGGAGTAGAGCTGACGACCGAAGGAGTTTATGTAGAAATTCTCCAAGTTATCCTCCGGCAGCTTGTGCAGCATCGCGCCGAGGTATGACACGCCGCACTTTACCGTGTTTGCAAAGCCCATGTTTTTGAACGTCTCCGGCTTGAGCGAGATGGGGTAGTCATAGAATTTGCCGTCAAAGAATATGCGCGATACCCTGTTGCGGTGCAGCATCACGCGATCCTCCTTTTCCGGGTCGGGTCCTCCCGGCGAGAGCGCAACGGCACGGTTGAGCGCTATATCGTCATACGACGGCGCGCCCTGAAGCGGCAGCAGCCTTTCCCACCAGTCGTTGACCTCCGGCAGCTTGGAGAAGAATCTGTGCCCGCCCATATCCATGCGGTTGCCTTTGTAGTTGACCGTTTTTGAAATGCCGCCAAACACATCGCTCTCCTCCAGCAATGTGACCTCAACATCGTCAACACCCGTCAAGAGCTCATACGCCGCCGTAAGTCCGGCAGGTCCGCCGCCTATCACAACCGCTTTTTTCATAGTGCCGTATCCTTTCCGTCTCTTCTCAGTATTAAAAATGCGAACGGTATAAACACGGGGAAAGTATAGAAGAAAAATCTCCAGTCGTTTCCCGTGAGCAGCAGTGCCGTGCCGAAGTTGTAGCAGAGTATCGGAAGCGCGTGGATGCCCCACAGCAGCTCTCTCCAGCGTGTTATGCCGGAGAGCGAGAACGCTATAAGCAGCAGGTCAAGCGAGCCGACGTAATAAAAAATGTATACCGCCGCGCTGCTTTTCACGAGCTCTGACCACATAGTCACAATCTCCAAGCAGTCTCCCCGCAATTTTCCAAACCACGCTATATTCATCAACGTTTTACTCGTTACCTCATCGACGGGAGGAGATATTTCTGCCTGAATGCCACCGTCGATTTTCCACACCATATCCGTAAGCGCAAGAAAGCCGTGCAGCGTGTGGAGCTTATCCGCCTTAAAAGTCTCGTAGGTATATCGAAGTATTGTCGCATAACCGGCTTTCTCGATAACGCTTGTGTCCCTGTCTTCATTCCATTTTACACCGTTAAAATCACCGCAGCTGTATTTCTCTTCCCATACCTCTTTGGGCGCAACCTCATAGAGGAAATTCCTTACATGCTCCGGCAGCGCGTCCGGGTTCTCCGTCACTACCTCGCCCATAATCACCATGCATGCCCCGGTCGTCTCTACCACCCGATTGCCCGGCTTCTCCACGTCGTACAAACTGTAAAGAGGTCCTTTTATGAGCAGAAAAAGCGCGATATATCCGCCTATCAAGCCCACGGCAGCGAGCTTTTTCCCCTTTCCGCAGAGGAACACTGTCACAACAAGAAGCGGCAGCACAAAGAGTATCGCATTGTGGCGCACAAGCGTTGTGAGAACCGCAAAAACAATAAAGGCAATGAGATTAGCGGGCTTTTCAAGCCATGCGCCCCTTGTGCACACTATGCTCACATACTGCGCCGCAAGCACCGTGGCAAAAATCGCAAGCCCGCAGTCCTTCCACGGGTACATCATTATTCTTCCCGTCATGGGGGACAGCAGGACAAGCAGCAGCTCGGCAGTACAAGCAAAACGAGAGCAGCCGTTTGCTCGGAGCGAGTAATTCAAATATCCGAGTGCAAGCGAAAACCACGCGATTTGCAGCAAAACTATATATCCACTGTTGCCACCGAAGAGCTTCAGCGGCAGCGTAAAGAACAGCAGCGTATGGATAAACGGATGCCAGTCGTTATAAACGCCGGTTGCCGCTTGATACCGTTGGCTATAAGAATCGGGCGAGAATGCTCCCGGAAAGAACACTATGTAATACACTGCAATGGCGAAAAGCGCGAGCAGCGCAGTTGCCGCGAACCATATGATGCACTCTCTTTTGGTGGCGGCAGCCTCCGCGCTGAATGCTCTTGAAAGAGCACCCTTTGAGCGGCAGAAAACATAAGTCAGAAAGAGCGCAACCACCAGCCAGAGCAGCGCAAAAATCTTTTCGTGATATATAAATATATACTCTGCACTCTGCCGGGCAAAAAATACGGCAAGCAAATACAGGCACAGCACACCTGCGCACAACACCTTGGATAAGCTGATCTGTTTCATGTAATATATCTCCAAATTATGTGATTATTGCGAATTATTCAGGCCGTTTATTCTTGAACACAAGCATTTTGCTGAATACATAGTTTGCTATTGTCACGACAACTGCGGCAATGAATATTTTTGACACCCAATACCCCAAACCGATAACATTGACGCAAAGCGCCATTATGAGCACTTCCATTATCCACGTCGATACCCGCGAGCCGGCAAAGCCCAAAAACTCCGAGAGCACATGCGGATTCGTACTTTGGAACACCCATTTTCTGTTCAGCGGGTATGCAAAGCACACGCCCGCGACCCAGCCGATCGTATTTATAAGGCTGTTCTGCCATGATATTTGCGGGTCTAAGAAAAAATGCTCACATATCCAGCATATGCCCCACGCAAATATCGTTGTCATAACGCCTACAATAAGATACACGATCGGCTCTCGATATTTTTTTAGAATGCAGGTAAGTCTTTCTCTCATTTCTCTTCTCTTTCTGTTTTGAAGTGTCT
>CAVGKI010000111.1:0-6382 GCA_963629655.1 Butyricicoccaceae bacterium
AAATATACTGAAAGATGTATGTAACATGGACAATTTACGGTATAATAAAATCAACAGCACCTCCGTGGTCGAGCAGACTATAAGCTTTTTGACGGATGCCATTGTAAACCGCGAGCTCAAGCCCGGAAGCAAAATACCGACGGAGATGGAGCTCTCCGAGAAGCTGGGCGTATCGCGCAACACCGTGCGCGAAGCTATAAAAATTCTGATATTCATGGGCGTTCTGGAAATCCGCCGCCCGGAAGGCACGTTCGTGTGCTCCGGCTTCACCGAGTCGCTTATCGACCCTATGGTGTACGGGATAATCCTCAATCAGGATGACAGCTATGACTCTCTCATGGAGCTGCGTGAGATGACGGAGGTCGGCATGATGCGCCTTGTCATGAGGAAAGCAAGCGATGAGCAAATCGACGCTCTGCGAGTGCCGCTGGCTGTGATGAAGAAGGCGTGTCTGGCGAAAAAGCCTGATCTTGACACCGTATTCGATGCGGACAACAAATTTCATGAGGCGATAAATGAGCTGGGCGGAAACCAGATGGTGAACAAAATCAGCAACATTGTGCGTATGCTGACATATGCGATGCGTTATGAAAGCGTCGAGGTCATGATACAAAAGGGCGAAACCGCCACCCTCTACGAGGTGCACGAAAAGCTCTTTCACATTCTCAAGGCGCGCGACGACAGCAATTTGAACCGCGAAATACGTTCAACCTATTTCGTTGATGGCAAGGCGCTGTGTTAACGCCGCGCCGTACCGGCACAAAGCACCCCGCGCGGTCGGATATTACCGACCGCGCGGGGTGCTTGCTTATACTGTTATCACGGTTATCATTTGCCAAGAAGCTTTGACCTTTTTAATCTTTTTTCAACACAACGCCCGTTCCGTCAAAATCGGGTATCATGTCCGCCGTGGCGGACTCCACCTCCTGCCAGTAGCCGTCCGTTATGCCGCAGCGGCGCATATACGCGATGAGTGCGGCGTTTGCGCGCGCGTCCACGCGCTCTGTCAGCTCCGGGAAGCGCTCCAGCCCCGGCATGGGCGTGTACTGGCTCATCAGCGAGAAGAGCACGTCCCCCGGCGCAAACTCGCGCTCGATAAAGTCAATGACGCTCATGGTGTTCTCGTTCTGCCCGGGGAGAATGAGATGGCGGATGAGCACGCCGGAGGTCATGAGTCCCTCCGCGTCGAGCCGGTACGCCCCGCGCTGGCGGAACATCTCGCGCACAGCGTCCGCCGCGATGGCGGGATAATCCCCGGCGGCGCTGTACCGGCGCGCAAGCTCGCCGTCGGCATATTTATAGTCCGGCATGTATACCTGCACCAGCCCCTCCATGCGCCGCAGCGTTTCCACGCTGTCGTACCCGGAGGAGTTCCACACCACGGGTATGCCGAGCGTGAGCCCGTCGAGCGCCTTTTCAATCACGCGCGCATAGTGCGTCGGCGTGACGAGGTTGATGTTGTGCACGCCCGTGTCGCGCAGACGCAGAAAAATATCCCGCAGGGCGGCGGCATCCGCACGCTCGCCGCCCTGCCCGCGGCTTATCTCTGCATTCTGACAGAACACACAGCGCAGGCTGCACCCCGTGAAAAACACCGCGCCGGAGCCGCGCGTCCCGCTGATGCACGGCTCCTCGCCGAAGTGCGGCGCGGCGCGCGCGATGCGCGGCAGGGCAGGGCTCATGCACACCCCGCCGGGGGTATCGTCGCCCCTCACGGCTTTACATTTTCTCGGACAATCACTGCAAATGTATTCCATGCTCCGCTCCTTTTGCTGCAATATTTTACACCACTGCGGCATATGCAAAATGACAAGAAACAGCCCTTTTGCAATGAAGATTATAGCTCGGATTTGTCTAATATGCAAGAATTTGATATAAACGTAAAAAAGTACATGATTTTTCGGATTTTTGTGTTAAAATGACTTGGAAAGCAAGAAGATATGTGATAAAATTGTGACAAAAGAGGCGGCGCAAATGCTTGACATCGTACTTGTAGAGCCGGAGATACCGCACAATACCGGCGCGGTGGCGCGCACCTGCGCGGCGACGGGGGCGCGGCTGCACCTGATAAAGCCGCTGGGCTTTGATATATCCGACAAGGCGGTGAAGCGCTGCGGGCTGGACTACTGGCATCTTGTGGACATATCTGTGTACGAGAATATCGACGAGTATTTCGCAAAGCACGGCGACAAAAGCATCTATCTTGCCACGACGAAAGCGCCGCATGCATACAGCGAGGTCGATATGAGCGGTGATATCGCCCTTCTCTTCGGCAAGGAGACTGCGGGCCTGCCGGAGCAGCTGCGCGAGAAATACCGCGAGAGATGCATACGCATCCCGATGATCAGTGAGGCTCGGAGCTTGAATCTGTCAAACTCCGTTGCTATATTGGCATATGAGGCGCTCCGGCAGCAGGGCTTTCCCAGCCTGCTGGGGACGGGCTCTATGGCAAATTAAAAAGTTTATTATTATTTTTAGGAGGCATACCATGAACTACAACAAGAAAACTGTCTATGACGTAGATGTCAAGGGCAAGAAGGTTCTGCTCCGCTGCGATTTTAACGTCCCTCAGAACAAGGAGACCGGCGAGATTACCAGCGACAAGCGTATCAAGGCCGCTATCCCCACCATTAAATATCTGCTTGAGCACGGCGCTGCCGTTATCGCCTGCTCCCATCTCGGCAAGCCCAAGGGCGAGTGGAAGGAAAAGCTCACCCTCGCGCCCGTCGCCGTGCGCCTGTCCGAGCTGCTCGGTCAGAATGTCATCTTCGCCAAGGACATTATCGGCGAAGATGCCAAGGCAAAGGCTGCCGCACTCAAGCCCGGTCAGATAATGCTGCTTGAAAATCTCCGCTTCGACATCCGCGAGGAGAAGAACGGCGCGGACTTTGCCAAGGCTCTGGCTGACATGGCGGACATTTTTGTGTCTGACGCCTTCGGCACGGTGCATAGGGCGCACGCCTCCACCGCCGGTGTCGCGGCGTACCTGCCCGCGTACTCCGGGCTTCTCGTCGATAAGGAGCTGTCCATCATGGGCAAGGCTCTTGACGACCCCAAGCGCCCGTTCGTCGCCGTGCTCGGCGGGGCAAAGGTCTCCGACAAGATCAACGTCATCAACAATCTGCTTGAAAAGGCGGACACGATAATCATCGGCGGCGGCATGGCTTATACGTTCAAGAAGGCTCAGGGCTTTGAGGTCGGCAAGTCCCTGCTGGAGGCTGACCGCCTCGACTACGCAAACGAGATGATCGCCAAGGCGGCTGCCAAGGGCGTGAAATTCCTGCTTCCGGTCGATAACTACTGCGCGGCGGAGTTCTCCGCCGATGCCGAGCCCGTCCTCGTTGAGGGCAACATTCCCGACGACCTCATGGGTATGGACATCGGACCGAAAACCGTGGAGCTGTTCACCGATGCCGTCAAGGGTGCGGGCACTATCGTCTGGAACGGACCTATGGGCGTTTTCGAGTTTGACAAGTTCGCAAACGGCACAAAGGCAATGGCAAAGGCACTGGCGGAGTCCGGCGCTGTGACCATCGTCGGCGGCGGCGACAGCGCGGCTGCCGTTGAAAAGCTCGGCTTTGCCGACAAGATCACCCACATTTCCACCGGCGGCGGCGCAAGCCTTGAGTTCCTTGAGGGCAAGGAGCTTCCGGGTGTCGCGTGCCTGCTCGACAAGTAATAATGCAGCATCCGACGGGCGAGAGGCGGCACTGCCGCCCCGTGCCCTGCGATATAAAAAGGAGATAAACCAATGAACAGAAAATACCGTAAGACTATAATCGCTGGCAACTGGAAGATGAACATGACCAACTCCGCAGTCAAGCCCTTTATAGAAGAGCTTAAGGAGAACCTCCCCAAGACCAAGGTGTGCGATGTCGTGCTGTGCACCCCGGCTGTTATGATCCAGAACATGGTCAAGGCCGGCAAGGAGTGCAAGGTCGCCGCCGGCGGACAGGATGTCAGCAAGTACGAAAAGGGCGCTTACACCGGCGAGGTGTCCGCCGCCATGCTCGCCGACATCGGCGCAAAGTACTGCATCGTCGGTCACTCCGAGCGCCGCCAGTACCACGGCGAGAGCGATATGCTCGTCAACGAAAAGACCAAGGCTCTGCTCGAAAAGGGCATCACACCCATCATCTGCGTCGGCGAGAGTCTTGAGCAGCGCGAGATGGATCTGACCATGGAGTACGTCGCCTATCAGGTCAAGACCGCGCTCAGCGGCATTGATGCCACGGCTCTGCGCCACTGCGTCATCGCCTATGAGCCCATCTGGGCGATCGGCACCGGCAAGACCGCCACGGCGGAGCAGGCGCAGGAGGTCTGCGAGGGCATCCGCGCCGTAATACGAAAGATATACGGTGCCCGTCCCGCGCGCGCCGTCTCCATCCTCTACGGCGGCAGCATGAATGCAAAGAACGCATATGAGCTGCTTGCGCAGCCCGACATTGACGGCGGTCTTATCGGCGGCGCTTCTCTCAAGCCCGTTGACTTTGCCGCCATCGTAAAGGCAACAGTGCAGGAGTGATTTTTCACCATGACTGATATTTCAAAAAAAGCGGTTCTCATCATCCTTGACGGCTACGGCATAGCGCCCCCCTCCGAGGGCAACGCCGTATACAAGGCGAAAAAGCCGAACCTTGACCGCCTTTTCTCCGAAAACCCGTATACCACGCTTCAAGCCTCCGGGCTTGACGTGGGTCTGCCTGCTGGGCAGATGGGCAATTCCGAGGTCGGGCACACGAATATCGGCGCGGGGCGCGTCGTGTTTCAGATTCTGCCCAAGATGAGCCAGGAGATAAAAAACGGCAAGTTTTTTGAGAACAAGGCGTATATCAAGGCGATGGACGATGCCAAGGCGAACGGCAAGGCGCTGCATATCATGGGGCTGCTGTCCTCCGGCGGTGTCCACAGCCATATTGAGCATATCTTTGCCATACTCGACATGGCAAAGCAGCGCGGGCTTGAGCGCGTGTATGTCCACTGCTTCCTCGACGGGCGCGATGTCGCGCCCAAGAGCGGCGCGGGCTTTGTCGCCGAGCTTCAGAAGAAGTGCGACGAGCTTGGCAACGCAAAAATCGCCACGATACAGGGGCGCTTTTGGGGCATGGATCGCGACAAGCGCTGGGATCGCGTCGAAAAGGGCTACAACGCCATCGTCTGCGGCGAGGGCGTTATGGATATCGACGCTGTCCACGCCGTCGAGGCGAGCTATGCCAACGACGTGACGGACGAATTTCTTGAGCCGGTCGTCGTTGATCCCAACGGCGTTATCAACGCGGGCGACAGCGTTATCTTCATGAATTTCCGCCCCGACCGCGCCAGAGAGATGACATGGGCGCTCAACCTGCCCGATTTTGACGGCTTTGCCCGCAAAAAGACGGTTTATCCGCTCTCCTATGTCTGCACTGCGCAGTATGACGAGACGCTGCCCCTGCCCATCGCCTACCCGCCGGAGGAGATCGACAACACCCTCGGCGAGTATGTCAGCGCGCACGGGCTGCGGCAGTTCCGCGTCGCGGAAACCGAGAAGTACGCCCACGTCACGTTCTTCTTCAATGGCGGCGTTGAGAAGCAGAGCCCCGGCGAGGAGCGCTGCCTTGTCCCGTCGCCGAAGGAGTTTCCGACCTATGACCTCATCCCGCAGATGAGCGCCGTCAAGGTCGCCGACAAGTGCATCGAGGCTATCGCCTCCGATGAGTATGCGCTTATCGTGTGCAACTTTGCCAACTGCGACATGGTTGGGCACACGGGCGTGATGGCTGCCGCCGTCACAGCGGTGGAGACGGTCGATGCCTGCATGGGGCGCATCATGGCGGAGGTCACCAAGCACCCGGACACCGTGCTGCTTGTCACTGCCGACCACGGCAATGCCGACTGTATGTTCGATGCCTCCGGCAAGGTCAACACCGCGCATACCACGAATCCCGTCCCGTTCACCGTCTGCATGCCGGGCGTTGCCCTGCGCGATGGCGGACGTCTGGCGGACATCGCGCCGACGATACTGCACGTCATGGGGCTTGCACAGCCGCGCGAAATGACCGGTGAATGCCTCATCAAGTGATACGGCAGGCAAATCAAGGCTTACTCTAATTTAAGGATAGAAGGGAGAAGATCCAGATGATCTACACCACAGAAGTCAAGAATATGTGCCCCGTGGCTAAGGGCGCATACCACGGCCCCGCGCCCATCCCCGAGGAGGGAAAATGGGTGCAGGCAAAGCAGATAACCGACATTTCCGGCTTTACCCACGGCATCGGCTGGTGCGCCCCCCAGCAGGGCGCCTGCAAGCTGACCCTGAACGTGAAGGATGGCGTTATCGAGGAGGCGCTGGTGGAGACCATCGGCTGCTCCGGCATGACCCACTCCGCCGCCATGGCCAGCG
>CAVGKI010000112.1:0-5741 GCA_963629655.1 Butyricicoccaceae bacterium
CAGGACGCGCACCATTATCAGCAGTAGACATACAAGCAATAGCCAATAAAGCAAAACGCCGCCCGAAGCAATGCTCCGGGCGGTTGGTATATATGCTGTTGGAAACTTAGAATATCGCGACGACTGCGCCGTCGTAGTTGTCGGCGATGAACTGCTTGACAGCGTCGGTCTGGAGAGCCTTGACGAGGGCAAGGATCTTTTCGCTGCTCTCGTCGCCGCTGCGCACGGCAATGATATTCGCGTAGGTCTGGGCGGCATCGCCGTCGGCAGCCTCGGTCGCGAGAGCGTCCGCAACTTTCAGACCCGCCTGAATGGCGTAGTTGCCGTTGATGACGGCGATGGTGCCCTCATCGCTGCTGGCGAGCTGGGAGGGAACGGTGTCGGCCTGCACGGGAACGATGTTGTAGCCCTTTGCGTCAACTATGTCAAGGTGGCTCACGCCGACCTCGGCGCTGGCATCTGCGGGCAGCTCGATCAGACCCTCCTGCTGGAGGAGAAGAAGCGCGCGAGTCTCGTTGGAGTCGTCAGCGGGGATGAGGATGGTCGCGCCCTCGGCAAGGTCAGCGAGAGCGGTCACGCCGTTGCCGTAGATGCCGAACGGCTCATAGTGAATGAGAGCTGCGGAGACGAGGTCAGTGCCGTTGGACTCATTGTAGCTGTTGAGGTAGGGGGTGTGCTGGAAGTAGTTCGCGTCAAGCTCGCCGTCGGCAAGAGCCTTGTTGGGCAGAATGTAATCGTCGTAGATGACGACCTCAAGGTCGTAGCCCTCTGCGGCGAGCGCGTCCTTGACGGACTCAAGAATCTCGGCGTGGGGAGTGGCGCTTGCGCCGACCTTGATGACCTCAAGCTCTGCGGGAGCCTCGGCGGCATCGGCGGCGGGAGCTTCCGTTGCGGCTGCCGGAGCCTCGGTGGCGGCGGGGGTGGTGCTTGCGCTGCTGCCGCAGCCGGTCAGGGCTGCCAGAGCCAGCACGAGTGCGAGGACGATGGAAAGTGTCTTTTTCATTTTCTTATTCTCCTTAATATTAAAAATTTATGGGGAAACAAATTGGGTGAGTATTGCGGCTTATGAGTGCCGCTTGTCGGTCTTGCGCGCGATGAACATACCCGCCTCCTGGATTATCTGCACGATAATGACCGTGAGGAACACGCATATCCACGTAATGTCGGGGTTGGAGCGCTGATGACCGTATATGATAGCTATCTGACCCAGACCCGTGCCGCCGATGGTCGCCGCCATGGCGGAGTAGCCGAGGATAGTAACAATGGAGATTGCCGCGCCCGTGATGAGGGAGGGCTTTGCCTCGGGAATGAGCACCTTGGTGATTATCTCGAAGTTATTCGCGCCCATTGACTGCGCAGCCTCGATAACACCGGCGCTGACCTCCTTGAGGGAGCTTTCGCACATGCGTGCCACATACGGCGCGGCGGCAATGACGAGCATGACTATCACCGCCTTGTTGCCCAGCGACGTGCCCACCACAAGCTTTGCCACCGGCAGCATCGCGACCATCAATATAATGAAAGGAATGCTGCGGAAGAAGTTGACGATGAGCCCGAGCACGGTGTTGATCGCCCTGTTGGGGTGGATGCCCTTTTCATCGGTGATATTGAGGATAACGCCCAGCGGCAGACCGATGAGATAGGCGACGGCAGAGGAGATGAACGTCATATACACGGTCTCCCAAATACCGAGCTGTATGAGACCGTTGTCCCAGAGCTTGTAAAACATATCGGAAAACATCGCTTATATCTCCTCCTTCCAGTTCACGCCGCTGCCGCGCAGCCACGTGATTATTTTCTCCGCCTCCCGCTCGTCGTTGGGAAGCTCTATGACCATGTGTCCGTGGAGGACACCCTCGAAGAATCTTGTGTCGGCAAAGAGTATGTTCACCGGCGCGCCGCACTCCAGCACCAGCCTGGAGATGAACGGCTCATTCGTCTTTTCCTCGCCGTTGAACGTCAGGCGTATTCTGCGCCCGCCCTCGGTGCTGATGGCGCGGCTGTCCTTGGGGACGATGAGGTCACGCGCGATCTTGGACTTGGGATTGGTGAACACCTCGGCGACCTTGCCCATCTCGGCGATGTGGCTGGAATCTATGACGGCGACGCTGTCGCATATGCGGTCAATGACGCGCATCTCGTGCGTTATCACCACTATCGTCACGCCCAGCTTCTCGTTTATCTCCTTGAGAAGGTCGAGTATCTGGCGGGTGGTGTTGGGGTCGAGCGCGCTTGTCGCCTCGTCGCAGAGGAGGTACTTGGGGTTCGTGGCAAGTGCGCGGGCGATGGCGACGCGCTGCTTCTGTCCGCCGGAGAGCTGCGAGGGGTAGCTCTCCCCCCTGTCCTCAAGCCCGACGAGCTTCAGCAGCTCCCGCGCTCTTGCCTCGGCAGCCGCCTTCTTCACGCCCGCTATCTCCAGCGGGAAGCAGATGTTGCGGATAACATTGCGCTGCTCCAAAAGATTGAAGCCCTGAAATATCATGCCTATCTGCTGGCGGAGCTTAAGCAGCTCCTTACGGGGCAGCTTGGTAAGGCTCTGCCCGTCGATAATGACCTCGCCGCCCGTAGGCTCTTCGAGGAGGTTGATGCAGCGCACGAGCGTGGACTTGCCCGCACCGCTCAGACCGATGATGCCGAAGATCTCGCCGTCGTGTATCGTGAGGTTTATCCCATCGAGCGCGACGATCTCTTTGTTTGCCGTGTGGTAGGTTTTGCAGAGGTTTTTCAGCTCTATCATTTCCTAATCCTCAACTCCAAAAAATAAAGGGCTGAAAGCTCGTTGCTCTCAGCCCTGATGATTACTTTAACACGGTAAAGACAGGTTATGAAGCAAGCGAGCAATTTTGGGCGCGCATCATCATGCACATGCTCATCATGCGCATCATACCCATCATCATGTTGTCGCAGCAGCGAATAAACATATTCAGGCTCGCTCCTTTCACAAGATGGCTCGATTATATTCCTACTGCCGCAGTATGTCAACAGGGAATATTTCACGTTGTTGCACAAAGACAAAGGGCAATAATTGTGGGTTTTGAACAATCCAGGCTTTGGCTCTTGCATAATGCGGCATTTTGTCGTAATATATACGGCAGTGTCGGGCGTTTCCGAGAGGATAAACGCCCGACACTATATTTTGTGGTCAATGTGGTTACAAGGCGATAAAAAATCAACATTTTGTGTTTTGACTATTGACAAGAGTGCGAAGAGACGGTATTATTAGTTACGGTCGCCGGCGTGAGCCAGCGAATGAGGTATGCTTGGTATCGGAGAGAGTAATAATATGTTGATTTCCGGGCTGCAAAAGCTCACGCTGCTGGATTATCCGGGCAGGGTGGCTTGCACGGTGTTCACGGGAGGGTGCAACCTCCGCTGCCCGTTCTGCCACAACTCCTCGCTCGTCCTGCCGGAGCGTCTGGCGTACGACACGGACGAGGAGCAGGTGCTCGCGTTTCTCAAGAAGCGGCAGGGAATGCTCGACGGCGTTGCCGTGACGGGCGGAGAGCCGCTGCTGCATAAGGATATAGACGTGTTCCTGCAACGGGTGCGCGAGCTGGGCTATATGATAAAGCTGGACACGAACGGCTCGTTCCCCGACCGGCTTATGGATATAGTCGAGCGCGGTCTTGTTGACCGCGTGGCGATGGACATCAAGAACGCGCCGGGGCTTTATGCCAAGACAGTTGGCGTGCCGTCGCTCGACCTTGCGCCGATAGAGCGCAGCAAGGACTACCTGCTTGAAGGACATATCGACTATGAATTCCGCACAACGGTAGTGCGCGGGCTGCACACGGCGGAGAGCATCGCCGAGGCGGCGAAGTGGATCGCGGGCGCAAAGGAGTATTATTTGCAGCAGTTCAAGGATTCGGGCGACGTTTTGAAGCTTGACGGACTGTGCGCTTACAATGAGGGTGAAATGCATACGCTCGCCGAGGCTGCGGCTGAATACGTGCCCTCCGTGCAGCTTCGCGGGGTGTGAGTTGAAGGAGATGGAGATAAATTCATGAACGTCAAAACGCGAGACGCGAGAATAGACCTCCTGCGCTTCTTGGGTACGGCGCTGGTAATTCTTTGCCACGCCGGACCGAGCGGCACGATAAATGCATGGCGCTCTTTCGATGTCCCGCTGCTGGTGATGATTTCCGGCGCGTCGTTCTTTTTGAGCTATCGCGGCGTCGATTACCCGCAGTATATTCTCAAGCGCTTTAAGCGGCTGGTGCTTCCGGTGTGGGTGTTTCTCACCATTTACATTCCCGCGGAAAACCTGATGCGCCTTGCACTCGGGCGGAAGCTCATCGGCTGGGGAGAGATCCTCAGTTCCTATGCGCTGATAGAGGGCATAAGCTATGTGTGGATATTCCGTGTGTATTTTCTCGTGGCGTGTATATCGCCGCTGCTGCTGAGTATGTACAAAAGGCTCGGCACGGGGAAATTCCTGCTCGTGCTGCTTGCCGTATATCCCGTATATGAGCTTTTTGTGTCATATATCACCGCGCAGACCTCGCTTTGGGCTGAGGCGGTGGAGCTGACGGTCATATACGCCGTCGGCTACGGCTTCATCTGCGGTATCGGCATTGTGCTGCACGATACCACGCGCACACAGCGCGCGTGCATATACCTTGTCTGCGCCGCACTCGTCGCCGCGATGCTCTGCCGGGACGGCGTCAGTGTGTCCTCCATAGTAAAATTCCCGCCGCGCACGCTGTACATAGCCGGCGGACTTCTCGTGAGCGTGCTGCTGTGGCAGCTCTTTGAACTGCCGCTGTTTGACGCGCTGAAAAGCTGCCGTGCGGTTCGCTGGGTGTCTGAAAATTCGATGTGGCTGTATCTGTGGCACATAGCGCCGGTGCGGATGGCGTGCTCCGGCGGTATTCCGTTCCTCAACAACTCGTGGGTCGTTAGATATATCTTTATCCTCGCCGTTGCGTTTATCCTAACCGTGATACACAACCGCGTTCTCAAGCTGATATCTCGGCACACGAAAAAGCCGCTTCCAAGCTGGCTGTGAAACTATTAAATTATATTTTTTATTAGCTATATTAGCTATATTATAAATAACTATATTATAAATAAAAAAGCACATATTGGGAGGACAGAACATGTATCAGGTGGTAAAGCGCGACGGAAAAATAGTCGATTTCAACATCGTCAAGATAGCCGACGCGATAAAAAAGGCATTCGACGCGACGAATACGGATTATAACGACAGCGTTATCGACTTTCTCGCCCTCAAGGTCTCGGCGGACTTTCTGCCGAAGATAAAGGACGGCAAGATCGCGGTCGAGGACATACAGGACAGCGTCGAAGCGGTTTTGAGCCGCGGCGGATATGAGAGCGTCGCCAAGGCGTACATACTCTACCGCAAGCAGCGCGAGAAGCTGCGCAACACGAAATCCACATACCTTGACTATAAGGAGACTGTGGACAAGTACCTCAACATCGAGGACTGGCGCGTGAAGGAGAACTCCACCGTGACGTACTCCGTCGGCGGGCTTATCCTCTCCAACTCCGGCGCGATAACAGCCAACTACTGGCTCAGCGAGGTGTATGACCAGGAGATCGCCGACGCACACCGCAACTGCGATCTGCATCTGCACGATTTGAGTATGCTGACCGGCTACTGCGCGGGCTGGAGTCTGCGCCAGCTTATAAAGCAGGGGCTGGGCATTCCGGGCAAGATCAACTCCACCCCGGCGAGCCACCTCTCCACGCTATGCAACCAGATGGTCAACTTCCTCGGC
>CAVGKI010000112.1:5751-6291 GCA_963629655.1 Butyricicoccaceae bacterium
GCTTATATTCTCTACAGAAAGCAGCGCGAGAAAGTCAGAAACATGAAATCGACCATTCTTGACTACAAAGAGCTGGTTGACAGCTATGTCAAGGTCTCCGACTGGCGCGTCAAGGAAAATTCGACCGTCACATATTCCGTCGGCGGACTTATCCTCAGCAACTCCGGCGCAATCACCGCGAATTACTGGCTCTCCGAGGTCTATGACGAGGAGATAGCAAACGCCCACAGAAACGGCGATATCCATCTCCACGACCTCTCCATGCTCACGGGCTACTGCGCGGGCTGGTCTTTAAAGCAGCTCATTCAGGAGGGGCTCGGCGGCGTTCCGGGAAAGATAACATCCTCTCCCGCGAGCCACCTTGCGACCCTCTGCAACCAGATGGTCAACTTCCTCGGCATCATGCAGAACGAGTGGGCGGGCGCACAGGCGTTCTCCTCGTTCGACACGTATCTCGCGCCGTTCGTGCGCGTCGATCAGCTCAGCCAGAAGGAAGTCAAGCAGTGCATCCAGTCGTTCATCTTCGGCGTGAACACGCCG
>CAVGKI010000113.1:0-6257 GCA_963629655.1 Butyricicoccaceae bacterium
TCGAGGCCTGCCGCGCCGCGCGCAAGACCATCGAGAACATCGTCTTCGAGCCGGAGATTGGCGCTCTCTACTACGGCCGCGTCTCCAACATCCGCTCCGATTTCGGCGCGTGGGTCGAGCTGGCTCCGGGCAAGGACGGCCTTGTGAAGATCAAGGATCTTGAGTTCAAGCGCACCGAGAAGGTCGAGGACGTGCTGAAAATAGGCGACATGACATGGGTCAAGGTCATGAACGTCGGTCCCAAGGGCGTTGACCTCAGCCGCAAGGACGCTCTGCGCGAGCGCGGCGAGGCGTGAGATATTGAGATAATAGTATACCCCCGTAAAAATTCTGTTGCCTTATGTCGCTCGGTGATGTAATATTATAGTATAAACACCGAGAACGAGGGGGACGGAAGAATGAAAAAGAAACATAAAAAGCCCGCAAAGCCGAGCTACAGCCCGGCGGTGAAAATCGCGCTTATCGCGGCGCTGGCGGTGCTTGTCGCGGTGCTGTGCTTCGTGATCGTTTTGCAGGCGCGGCAGGCAAAGCAGGAGCGCGGCGAAAGCGCCGCGACGCAGACCGCGACGCAGACCGACACTGCCGCCGCCGAAGAGGCGGCAGCGGCAGCGGCGGCGGAGGCGGAGCAGCGCGAAAAGGAGGAAGCGGAACGCGCGGAGGTGGAGCGCGCAAAGCGTGCCGAGGAGGCAAAGCAATACAGCTTCTACCAAAAGCTTGCCAACGGGTGCGACGTGAAAATGCTGATAATGGGCGACTCCGTTATCAGCGGCTACGGCGCGTCGGGTGAGGAGACGATGTGGTTCAACCTCCTGAAGAACTATCTGGAGGAGAAGTATCTCTCCGGCAGTGACTATAAGGGCAGCGTGACGGTGGAAAACCTCGCCGGGGCGGGCAACAGTCTCTTCCCGGATATGCTGACCGTCAAGGACGGCGACGCGGCGGCGGACTGCGATGTCGCGGTGCTGTGCTACGGGTATGACGACCCCGACGCGGACTTCGGCATGTACTATGAGACGCTTGTGCGCGCGATACACATGAAGAACCCGGACTGCGCGATAATCTACGTGCTGGAATCGACCGAGGGCGGGCACTCGCCGCGTATGCAGACGCTGGAGAGCGTATGCAAGTATTACTCCATCCCCGTGGCGGACACGTTTGCCCCGTACTACGCGCTGGGGCAGAAGGAATTTTTCGAGGCGCTGTCGGACGGGGTGCACCCCAACGACAAGGGGCAGCAGATTTATTTTGAGACGGTGCGCGATGTCATTGATGAAAATGTCACCGCCGATACCGGCAAGATGGAGGACATTGCCCCGTTCAGCGCCGACGCGGCGCGGTTCGACAATATGCTGCGCATAGATGCATCGCGCTTCACCCGTGGGGACGACACCACCTACACCGTCACCGCAGAGGAGCTCGGTCTTGGCGAGGCAGGCTTCAACGGTGCGCTGATGCTCGATTGCGCCTTTGCCGTCACGCGCGAGGATGCAAAGGTCGTTGCCGACGGCATACTCTATAACCTGCCCAAGACCGCCGCGATAACGGATCCACACCGCGACGGGCGCAGCCTGCTCATAGTATATAAGGAGCTGGTGCTGACGGATTCCATGAGCGTGACGTTCACGGACAAGGACAGGGCGGACAAATTCAACGGCGTGTACCTGTGGTGGGCAACGCCGCAGGAAAAGACGAATTAAGAACGAATCAAGACGAAAGACAGCGGCGTGTTTCTGCGCCGCTGTCTTTCGTCTCAAAACATCCTACCCTTGGTTGACAAGAGCATACACGCCTGACCGCGCGTCTTTCCGGCGCTTTTTTGCCCGTCAAAACCGTGCGTGTTCTTGCCATCCGAGGGTATTCATCCAAGACAGCATCTCCGTAAAGCCGCGTTGACGGAATATGTGTGAAAAATGTAACCGCTCGTCATATTTAGTGCATTTCATTGACAAAACCACGCTTTAGCTGTACCATACCACTATATATGGTGTTTGCAAAATGGCGATGCTGTGCCCTGCGCCGCGTCGCTTCGCGCGTGAATTGCGCTTTATTGTACGGAGGAGGAAGCTGAATGAAAAGAGTTGTGAGTGTTCTGCTGCTGGTGTGTATGCTCGTCAGCCTTATGGGTATGAGCGTCGCCGCCTATGCGGAGGAGAACGTGGGAAGTGCTGTCAATACGGAGCAGGTGTCTAACCCACCCGCTGCTGACCCGACAGTCACCGTGCCCCCAGAGCCGACACCAGAACCGACGACCGAGCCGACACCCGAGCCGACCGCGCCCCCGGAGGTGACGGAGCAGCCCCAGACCACGGAAAAGCCCGCAGATAACGAGGGCTTCTTTGCCGCACTTTCCGAGACTGAAGTTACAACTCTTATGGCAGATTTGGCAAAGCTCGGCTACACCGTGACCGACCGCGCGGGGCTGTACGCTCTGGCGGTTCAGCACAGCCTTGGCGACCTTAACAGCTTCCACACTTGGCTTGATGATGAGCTGTATCTGTATGACAATGCAGTTGCCGAGGTTAACGGCAAGCTCTATCTCACGCTTGATGAGGCGCTCAAAACGCTTGACAGCGCCCGCGCTGTGGAGATAAAGCTGCTCAAGGATACGGCGGTCGTTGGGCTTGAAGCACCTGTGGAGCATGAGCTGACACTCGACCTGAACAATCATATGCTGACCCTTGCACCCAATGATGATGCTGACCGCACGCCGTCATACATCACAGTTGACGAGGCGGACAAGCAGAGCGACGACAATCCCCCTGCCGTGACTCATGTCCACGGCGCGCTCATCATTAAAAATGGCATAGTCAACGCCAGCTATGAAAACGCCGATGCTATTGTCAACAAGGGCGCACTCACGCTTATAAAGTCGAGGTTTACGGCAACGTGTATGTCGGCGCTGACGATGGCGCTGCTACACTCAGCGTTGAGCCGGACAGCTATCTTCGCGGCAATTTGGACGCAGAGAAAGGCAAATACAAAGCCGTCTCCATCACCGGCGGCAAATTCATCACCGATGTCTCCGCGTATATCGACAGCTCCGTGTATGAGTGCACGCAGGACGAGACAACGACACTTTACACCGTCGCGCGCATAAAGGGCACGAGCGCCGACGCGGACACCACTGACGAGAGCACCGACAGTACCGAGGCTGAAAAGCCACTGCCCAATCTTACCAAAACAGAGGTCAAGGAGGGCGAGGTCACGCTTGCCGATGGCGTGGAGCTGGAAAAGGCTGCCGTCACGCTCACAGGGCTCAGCACTGCCATTACCGACAAAGGTGTTGAGAAAATACTTGACAGCTACGCCGAAGAGAACAACATAAAGACCGACGACGATACCCCGGTCGTTGAGGACGGCACGGAGATGACGCTCACGGTCAAGGCGGAGGTCAAGACGGCGGAAGAAAACAACGTTAAGTATGATGTGAAGCCCTACGCCGCCATTGACGGAACGGAAGTCCCGATAGATAACACCTCTCTCAATGACCGCAGCATGACACTCAGCTTTTACACCGGATTTCTCCCTGCTGAGGTTTACCATATCCATGACGACGGAACGGTAGACACCTATAACCAGAATGAATTTACCTACAATGCCGGCAACGGCATGGTCACAATCAATATAAGCAGCTTTTCCGAGGTCCGCGCAGTGGATTCGGAAACCGCATTCAAAACTGCTATTACAACAACGGCTGCTGAAGGAGACACTGTACAGCTTAGCGAGAATATTACGCTAACAGACGATGAATCTATATCGATAGGCAAGAATCTCACAATCAACCTTAACGGGCATACGCTGAGCCGAACGAACACCACCGCTACCTACGCGATGTTCAAAATCACCAATGGCGCGACGCTGACCATTGTGGGCAACAATGTTGCCAATAGTAAGCTTGAAATAACCGATTCGACCGCCGTTGCTGCCGGCTATATTGCCAACATTGAGAGCGGCAGTCTTGTGCTGGGCGATCAAGGGTCAGTTACCAATAAGGCGACGTTTACCGCAAGTGCTCCGGCAACGGGTACTGGCGCAAACGTTACTACTGTAGATGTGCGCTGCGCAACGACCAGCTTTGATCCCGGACTATATTGCAAAGCTCCATATAGGACAGAAAGTACTGAGTCACCGTATGATGTTGGCGAATATGCCGTAGAACTCACAAGAGTTACTACTCCGGCTATAGGGACTACGGGCAAAGTGACGGAAACCAAGCCTTATGAGACTCTGACCGCCGCGCTTGCGGCTGTAGAATCTAAGCATGAAGCCGACGTGATTACGCTGCTTAGGGATATAAACCTCAGTGCGACTGGGGAAACGTCCACCGCCAACTTGAATCAAAGAGTTATCATTGATGGCGCAGAGTATACGATAACCGGCGATATCGGTGTGATGACGAAGACAGGCGATACAATGTTGACAGCAACGAAAACCTTGAAGAATGTTACCGTTACTGGCAATATAAATATCAACGCAGCGGCATTCAAATTGAGCAATGCAACGGTGACCGGCAACGTGACGGACAGCGGCAGCAGCGAATTGGAGTTTACAGACGCCAAAATAAGCAGTAAACTAACTGTGGGCAACGCCTCAAATCTTAAGTTCACCAGCGGTACAGTGAATTCGGTTACTGCTGCCGACAGCACAACTGATCGAAAGATAGAGATATCAAGTGTAACTGTTGGCGAGAATGCAGATGGAAGTGCCGACAGAAGTATAGCTGTCGGGACAAAATCGGATGTTACGCTATACAACGTAAATGCAGGCAGTCTGACGGTGGCTGGTGCGCCTGAAACCACCACTGCCACTGCCACCACAAACACGAGCAACCCATCTGTGTCTGTTAAGAATAGCAAGATAACTACTGTCAGCATAGGCGCGAATATGCTGAAGGTAACGCTGGATGGTCTGAACGCCAATACGGTTTCGGTGGCGGATGGCAGCGGGAATGGCAAAACCTCAATCGAGGTAAAATCCTCCGCAATCAACGGCGCGACCAGCATAGGTACATTAACTATCGGTGCAAACTGTGGCACACCGTCCATAACCGGACACACGGCGGATTACAATACATATATCGGCGCGCTTAGTATCGGCGCAAACACGCATCCGACGCTGGGCACGGCGGATGCCAGCGGTACAGGTGCAAAGGACGGTTATCTCACTGTCGACACTGTAACTTCCGCCGGAACTACCACGATCAACAGCGGCACATACGGTCCCAATATGACGACAGACGCTGCCGAAGACAGTCTCATTGTCTCCCCTGACAGCGCGGGCACGTTCAAGCTCAAGGGCGGAAACTATCACAAGGATTACCGCAGTTACTGCGCGTGTGAGCTGAATTCCGAGAACAAATATGACCACTATCAGTGCACGCTGGGCAGCGACGGCAGGTATCATGTCTCCAAGCTTGAGGTGAAGCTTGTGAGCGTTACGCCGGAATCCGTCGTACGCGGCTCGAAAACACAGATAAAAATCGTAGTAAATGTGCCGTATATGCACATGCATGAGGATATGGAAAAGAATAATGTCAGTGTGTTGGGCGTAAATTATCTTGACACGCGCCTGAGCAGTACCGTGCCGCTTTCCTCAACGGATTACAAGGTCACGTCGGAAAATCCGGACGACCTGTTGAGCAATAGTGTGATAACCATAAGCGGTGATTACGTTGCGAGGAATCCGTACCAGACCTATTCCGTGAATACCGAGATGGGCAATGTGAGCGCCACCGCCACAGTAGACACACAGCTTGCAAGGACGAGCCGCAGCGGGCTCATCCGCACCGGCGATGATTCCAACATCGGTTTGCTGATAGGCATAATGGTTCTCACCCTCGCCGTCGTCGTCGCGGTGGTGGTGATATTGAAAAAGAAAAAGACCCAGACCTCCGCCCCCGCGCAGCCCGAGGCAAAGGCAAAAGAGCCGAAAAAGAAGAAAGATAAGAAAGATAAATAAGAATAATCAGTTAAAACAATATCGCCCGGCTTGACAAAAACCAAGCCGGGCGATATAATAAGCATAGCAAAGAGCGCTGCGACAAGCGGATGCCCTGAACCCTAAGAGATTAGTCTAATAAAAGACCGTCACTTCTGGTACAAGTGGCGGTCTCGCTTTATCCTCACAGTCACAGTAAATCCGAAGATATGCAACGTAATGATGATAGGCATTGTCTCACCCCCTTTACGGAGATGTGGCATCCCGCCTGCCGTTGTGCAGCGCTCTAAGGGTACTATGTACCGTTTACAGAATAACAC
>CAVGKI010000114.1:0-6241 GCA_963629655.1 Butyricicoccaceae bacterium
CAGTACGAGCGTCGGCAGCGCTGCCGACACCGGCGGGAACAATCTGCCGACTGTTGATAAAGAATCTCGCCGTCACAGCCCCAGCGCGTCTATGACCGCCTTGGCATCAAGTGCGAACGCGCGGGCGAACTCCGCGTCTTGTGAGCACACGGACACGCGCACCGCCTCGCGCGCGGCAAGCGGCGCGATGTGCAGACTGTACCCCCGCCCCGCGAGGCGTATCCCGTCGGAGTAATCCGCGCCCATGTCCAGCATCGCCTCGCTCAGCGCGCCCATGAGCGCCGCGCGGCTCTGACAGGGGCAGTCTATGCTCTCACTATCCGTCTCCAAAGCGTCAGCGGGCGGCATCTCCGCCGTGCGCGCGAATGCAGCGCCCGGTGTGATGTCCAGCTGCCCTTCGAGCGCGTCAATGCAGCAGCGATAGTACGCCAGCGGCGTGCCCACGTCGCACCAGTACCCGTCGAGCGCGACACCGTGCAGGCGCTCTCCCTGTGCGAGCAGCAGAGGGAAAAGCTCATTGGCAAAATCAAAGGGCTGCCCCGACGGCACGCTCTCCATTGCACGCGGAGAGACGATATATATCCCGGTGTTTACAAGGTCGGTGACGACGCGGCTCCACTGCGGCTTTTCCACAAAGCAGCGGATGTCGCCCTCCCCGTCCGTCACGGCGAGCCCGTAGGACAGCGGCTCACGGCTGCGGTGCAGGGCGAGCGTGACCGCCGCGCCCGATGCCTTATGCTCGCGCATGAGGCGCGTCAGGTCGAAATCGCACGCGGCATCGCCGGAGATGACGAGAAAGTCCTCATCGCCGTAAAAATCCGCGCAGTTTTTCACGCCGCCCGCCGTGCCCAGCGCCTCACGCTCGACGCGGTACTGCATATGAACGCCCAGCGCCGCGCCGTTGCCGAACGCGCGCTCTATATCCTCCGCGCGGTATTTCAGCGCCGCGCATATCTCCGTGAAGCCGTGCTTTTTCAAAAGGCAGACGATGTGCTCCAGCATCGTCCGCCCCAGCAGCGGCACCATCGGCTTTGGCAGCCCGCCCGTCACGGGGCGCAGGCGTGTGCCCTCGCCGCCCGCCATTATCACAGCCTTCATTGCGTTCACTCCTTTTTTGGAAGCTGATATTATTATTTGCATTCTTATGAAATAAATTTGTTGTAAAGGCAAGCTATATTTGGTATAATGCATTATTACAATGAGAAAAGTATCGTCTGTTCCAATATCAGGAGGTGCAGGTGTGAATAAAAACCTGAAACGGCTGGCAGAGCCGGGCGCGAGATTATACCTCGTGTTCCTTGTGCTTTTCGCGGCGGCGGCGCTCTTTTTCAAGCTGTATGAGCTGGCGGCGGCGGAGGGCACGGTCATTCTGCTGCTGCTTATCTACAGCTTTTTCTCCCGAAAGAAGAGGGAAAAGCAGCTCGCGGCGTATATAGAATCCATCACCTATGACACGGAGAACGCCAAAAACAGCACCCTCATGAATTTTCCCCTGCCGATAACCGTGTTCCGGCTGGACGATTCCCGCATCATCTGGGGCAACGAGATGTTCTTCAGCATGTGCGGCGCGACGGGGGCGCGGCTCGACGCACGCATTGCGGACATGGTGCCGCAGTTCACGGGGAAGTGGCTGCTCGAGGGCAAGACCCAGTACCCGGAGCTTTTGGAGATAAACGGCAAGAAATACAGCTTGCACGGCAACATCATCCGCTCCGACAGCGGCGGCGGAAATGCCCTCATGGGTATAGTGTATTGGGTGGATGTGACGGAATATGACAATATCCGCCTGAAATATGAGGAGACGCGCCCCGTTGCGGGCATCGTCGTCATCGACAACCTCGACGAGCTTTTCAAAAACCAGCCCGACCGCATTAAAAACGACATACGCGACGCGGTGGAGGACAGGCTCAACCAGTGGTGCGACGAGTACAGCGGCATACTGCGCCGCTACGACCGCGACCGTTATCTTGTCGTGTTTGAAAAGCAGGATATCGAGCATATGAAGCTCGACAAATTCAAGATAACCGAGGAAATGCACCAGGTCGAAAGCCCGAACGGGATAAACGCCTCGGTCAGCATCGCTTTCGGCGTGGACGGAACGAATCTGAGCGAGACGCTGCAATTTGCCGACATCGGCATAGAGCTTGCCATCTCGCGCGGCGGCGACCAGACCGTCATAAAGGACAGGCTCAGCTTTGAATTTTTCGGCGGGCGTGGCTTTGAGGTGGAAAAGCGCACGAAGGTGAAGTCCCGCGTTATGGCGAACACCCTTGCCGAGCTTATGCGCGACTCAGGGCGCGTGTTTGTGATGGGGCACCGCTTTGCCGACCTCGACGCCGTCGGCGCGGCGGTGGGCGTGTGCAGCCTTGCGCGTAACTGCGGCGTGAGGAGCAACATCGTCATCGACCTGAACAAAAACGCCGCACATTCGCTCATCGACATGGTGCGCGCGGAGCCGGAGTATAAGGACTGCTTCATGAGCCCGCAGGAGGCGCTACTGCGCGCCGACGGGCGGACGCTGCTCGTCATTGTGGACACGAACCGCCCCGAACAGGTGGAAAACCCGGAACTGTTGTCAGAGTGCAGCCGCGTCGCGGTCATCGACCATCACCGCGTCGCCGCCACGTATATCCAGAACGCCGCGCTCGGCTTTATCGAGCCTTACGCTTCCTCCGCGTGTGAGCTTCTCACCGAGATACTGCAGGAGCTTGTGGAGCAGAGCGACATACTCAAATGCGAGGCGAACGCGATGCTCGCGGGCATCGTGCTGGACACGAAGAGTTTCACCCTGCGCACGGGCGACCGCACCTTTGACGCGGCGGCATATCTGCGCCGCTGCGGCGCGGACACCACGGAGGTCAAGAAGCTTTTGCAGACCGGCATGGAGGACACCATCGCAAGATATAAAATCATGCAGAGCGCGGAGCTCTACCGCGGCGTGGCGATCGCCGCGCCCACCGAGCCGCAGGATCGCATAGTTGCGGCGCAGGCGGCGGACGAGCTGCTGAACATATCCGGCGTGAACGCCTCCATCGTCATCGCCAATGCCGTCAACGGCGGCGTGTTCGCCTCGGCGCGCTCCATCGGCGAGCTGAACGTGCAGCTCATCATGGAAAAGCTCGGCGGCGGCGGCAACAGGAGTGCCGCAGCCGTGCAGTTCAAGGACAAGACGCTTCCCGAAGCCGTCCAGGCGGTCTACGCCGCGATAGACGACTATCTGGGGTAAAATATAAATGTATTAAAAAGGAGAAACGCAAAATGAAGGTCATATTCACCGCAGACGTAAAGGGTCAGGGCAAAAAGGGCGAGCTGAAGGAGGTCTCCACGGGCTACGCGCGCAACTATCTTATGCCGCGCGGGCTTGCCACCGAGGCGACCGCCGACAACCTCAACGCCTTCAAGCTCAAGGAGAAGGCAAGGGCGGCGCAGATAGCAAAGGAAAAGGCACAGGCGGAGGAGTACGCCAAGAAGCTCGCCGGCGTGCAGGTGACGATACGCGCCAAGGCGGGCGCGAACGGCAAGCTCTTCGGCGCTGTCACATCGCAGGAGATCTCCGACGCGCTGCGCGAGCAGTTCGGCATGGACGTGGAGAAGAACAAGATAGTCCAGCCGGAGCCGATAAAGAGCTACGGCAGCTACACCGTCAAGGCGAAGCTCGGCTATGAGATAAGCGGGACGGTCAACGTTCTCGTGGTAGAGGGATAATCACCGCCGAAAGGAAGCGCGCCCTATGGAAGAACTTTTGGGCAAAAAGACACCGCACTCCGCCACGGCGGAGCAGGCGGTCGTCGGCTCGATGCTCATTGATCCGCGGTGCATTGCAGATGTGCTGGAGCGGCTCAGAAGCGATGAATTTTATATAAAGCTCAATCGGGATATCTATGACACGATGGCGGCGATGTTCGCCTACGGGCAGACCATCGACCCCGTCACCGTGCTCGACCAGATGCGCGTGCGCGGCGTGTACACCGACGAATGCGACGCATATATGGCGGAGGTCATGCGCATCACGCCGACGGCTTCCAACGTCATGGAGTACGCCGCCATCGTGCGCGACAAGGCGCTGCTGCGCCGCCTCGGCGAGACGGCGGACGAGATAAACGCCATGGTCTACGAGGGCTCGGGCGAGGCGGAAACTCTCCTTGAGGCGGCGGAGCGCAAGATATACGCCCTGCGTCAGGGGCGCACGGTCGGCGGGTTGATGCCCGTTTCCGCCGTTGTGCAGAACGTGTTCGACGAGCTGTCGGAGATCGCCGCAGCCGGCAAGAAGATACCGGGGCTGAGCACGGGGCTTGTCGACCTTGACAGGACGATACTTGGGTTGAACAAGTCCGAGCTTATCCTTGTCGCGGCGCGCCCCGGCATGGGCAAGACGAGCATCGCGCTGGACATGGCGCTCTATGCCGCCATGAACCAGAGAAAGACCGTCGCCATGTTCTCGCTCGAAATGTCGCGGGAGCAGCTTGTCTCCCGCCTGCTCTCGCGCGCGGCGCACGTGCCGGGGCAGGGGCTTATGACTGGGCAGCTCACCGAGGAGCAGTGGCGCAAGATCGCCGACGCGGCGCAGACGCTCAGCGCCACGGATATAAGGATAGACGACAACCCCACGCTCACGGTGTCGGACATGAACGCCCAGTGCCGCCGCGTGGAGGGGCTTGACCTTGTGGTCATTGACTATTTGCAGCTTATGCAGTCCGCCGGCAGCGGGCACACATGGTCGAACGAGAGCCGCACCCAAGCCGTCAGCGACATCAGCCGCATGATGAAGATAATGGCGAAGGAGCTGAATGTGCCGGTGGTGTGCCTGTCGCAGCTATCGCGTGCCAACGAATCGCGCACGGACAAGCGCCCCATGCTGTCCGACCTGCGCGAATCGGGCGCGATCGAGCAGGACGCGGACGTTGTGATAGGTCTTTACCGCGAGGGGTATTATAATAAGGAATGTGCAGAGCCGGATGTCGCCGAGGCGATAGTGTTGAAAAACCGCAAGGGCGAGACGGGCACGGTGAAGCTGCGCTGGATGCCGGAGTATACCTCCTTCGGCTCGTACACTGATATGGATGAATGATATAGAAAAGAAGCTGACACTGCCGGCGGATTGCGGCAGCGTGCTGGCGGCGGTGTCCGGCGGGGCGGACTCGGTGTGTATGCTGCACCTGCTCGTCCGCCGCGCTGCGGAGAGCGGCATGCGCGTGTGCGCGGCGCACTATGAGCACGGCATACGCGGCGCGGAGGCACTGCGCGACGCGGCGTTTGTGGAAAAGCTGTGCGGCAGTCTCGGCGTTCCGCTGACGGTGGAGCACGGGGACGTGCCTGCCTATGCCGCAGAGCACCACCTCGGCACGGAGGAGGCGGCGCGGGAGCTGAGATATAAATTCCTTGCCGGCGCTGCCGCGCGGATGGACTGCCGCTATATCGCCACGGCGCACAATGCCGACGATAACGCCGAGACGATGCTCTTCAACCTCGCCCGTGGGAGCGGGACAAGGGGGCTGGGCGGCATACCGGCGCGGAGGGATAATATAATCCGCCCGCTTATCGCCGTCACGCGCGCGGAGATAGAGGCATATCTTGCGGAAAACGCGCTCGACCATGTAGAGGACAGCACGAACGCGCAGGATGAATACAGCCGCAATCTCATCCGCCACGCGGTCATGCCGCCGCTGCGGCGGATAAACCCCGGCTTTGCCGCCGCCGCCGCGCGCACGGCGGAGCTGCTGCGGCAGGATGAGGATTATTTTGACAGCGCCGTGCGGCGCTTTCTTGACGAGTGCTTCGACGGGGAGAGCGTGGCGTGCGCCGCGCTGACAGCGCTGCACCCGGCGGTGTCCTCGCGCGCGGTGCGCGCGCTGTGGGGGCGCAGTCTCGACATGGCGCATGTGGATGCGGTGCTCGCGCTCGCGGCGGGCGAGGGGCTGGGCTATGCCGACCTACCCGGCGGAAGAGTGCGGCGCGAGCAGGGCAGGATATATTTCAAGGAGCCGGAAAAGCAGACGGTAACGGAGCGCGCGCTCGTCCCCGGAGAGCTGCTCGACGTGCCGGAGGCGGGGCTGCGTCTGAGGACGTTTTTCTCCGTGTATACGGGAGAAATTTACGGCTTGTTCAAGACTTATTGTCTCAAATGTGAGAGTATATACGGGAATCTCAGATGCACCGGCAGAATGCCGGGAGACAGGTTTTCTCCCATGGGGCGCGGCTGCACGAAGAGCCTGAAAAGTCTTTTCACGGAAAGGCATATGAC
>CAVGKI010000115.1:0-6241 GCA_963629655.1 Butyricicoccaceae bacterium
CGCCCACGTACACCTTTGCGCAGCGTCCGGGGTGGTAGGAGGCATTGTCATGCTCCGCGACAAATTTTGCCTTCGGCGTGTTGAGCGCGTGCAGCAGCTCCTCCACCCAGCCCTTGACCGTGAAGAAGCTCACGCCTGCGCCGTATGCGCCCATTGAGACGATCCTCGGCTCATCCGCCAGACCATCAGCGCGCTTGAGATATATCTTGCCTATCTCATAGAGCGCGGCGGACTTGTTGCGGAAGTTATAGTTGCGCGTGAGTATCTCCAGCATGGACGGGAGAACGGTGGTGCGCATGATGGAAGTGTCCTCGCCGAGAGGATTGAGTATGCGCAGAGAGTCACGCAGGGGCGAATCGGCGGGAATGCGTATCTTGTCGTAGTAGCCGGGGCTGATGAACGAATAGGTGATTATCTCATCAAGACCCAGTGAGCGCAGCGCCTGACCCACGGCGCGCTCCGTCATCTGCGTGGGGTTGAAGCCGCCGCAGGTGCTGATAGCGCCGGTGAAGCGCGTGGGTATCTCGTTGTAGCCGTAGAAGCGCGCGACCTCCTCGGCAATATCGGAGTAGTGCTCCACATCGCCGCGCCATGACGGGACGAAGATGGTGTCCCCCTCCAGCGTGAAGCCGAGGTCGACAAGTATCTTGCGCATGGTGGACTCGTTTATGTCCGTGCCGAGCAGGGCGTTTATCTTCTCCGGCTCAAGCTTGACGGTGGTGGAGGTCAGTGGGCGCGGCACAACGTCGATCACGCCCTCGACGACCTCGCCCGCGCCGAGCATTTCCACCAGCTCACACGCGCGCTCAACGGCGGCATAGGTGTTCTTGATGTCCAGCCCCTTTTCAAAGCGGGAGGACGCATCCGTGCGCATACCCAGTGCGGTGGCGGTGCGGCGCACGGAGGGACCGTTGAAATTCGCGCTCTCGAAGAGCACCATCGCCGTGTCGCCAACAATCTCGCTGTTTTCGCCGCCCATCACGCCCGCCACGCCGACGGGCTTGTCCGTGTCGCAGATGCACAGCATGCTCGGCGTGAGCTTGCGCTCCGTGCCGTCGAGCGTGCGGATAGTCTCGCCCTCGCGGGCAAGGCGCACGTGTATCTCGTTGTTGCCGACGCAGGCAAAGTCAAAGGCGTGCATCGGCTGCCCGTATTCGAGCATGACGTAGTTTGTGATATCGACAATGTTGTTTATCGGGCGCATACCGGCGTTGCGGATGCGCTCGCGCATCCATGCCGGACTCGGGGCGATCTTCACGTTCTTGACCATGCGCGCGGTGTAGCGCGGGCAGAGCTCCGGCGCGTCGATAAATACCTTTGCCAGCTCGTTTATGTCGCCGCCCGCCTTTGCCTCAACGACCGGCTCATGCAGCGTGAGCTTCTTGCCGAACGTCACCGCCGCCTCGCGCGCCAGACCTATCACGCACAGGCAGTCCGGGCGGTTGGGGGTTATCTCAAACTCAACAACATGGTCGTCCATGCCGATGAGTGCGCCCACATCGTCGCCGGGCTTGCAATCCTCATGCAGCACGAAAATGCCGTCCGCGATGCAGTGCGGGAATTCCTCCTGCTTGGCGTGCAGGTCGGCGAGGGAGCATATTTTGCCTGCGGCATTGTCGTAGGCGACCATGTCGCCGATGTGGACATTCTGACAGTCGCATATCGTGTCGCCCACGCGGCAGCCGCCGTCCAGCTCCACCTTCCACAGATTCACGCCGTATGCCTCCACGTTCGTCACCTCTGCGGCGACGACAGAGCCGAAGATCTTGTCCCCGTGGGCAATGTCGGGCGTGATGGAGGGCGCGTCGGGGTTGAGCGGGTGATAGTCGCCGAGTATGGCGGCGGGCTTTATCTCGCCGTAGGGATAGTCGTGCGTCGTCAGCCCCAGCTCCTTCAATGAGCAGAGCATACCGTCCGACTCCACCCCGCGCAGCTTGCCGCGCGTTATCTTCGTCCCGTTCGGCAGCAGCGAATTGTGCAGCGCGGCGGGCACGAGATCGCCCACGTGCACGTTCCACGCGCCGGTGCAAATCTGCACGGGCGCATCCCCGCCGACGTCTATCTGCGTGACAAGCATATGGTCGGAATTGGGGTGCTTTTCTATCGAGAGTATGCGCCCTACCTTGACGTTTTTAATCTTACTGCTCAGATCCTCCGTGACCTCCACCTTCGAGCCGGAGACGGTCATTGCCTCGGCGAAGGTGCGATCGTCATACTTATCTAGGGGAAGCTCAACAAATTCATTGAGCCATTTTCTTGAAAGCTGCATTTATCTGTTCCCTCCTACATCAAAACTGCTCAAGGAAGCGGGTGTCGTTCTCGAATATGAGGCGCATATCGTTTATCTTGTACTCGCCCAGCGCCAGACGCTCCAGCCCCATGCCGAACGCCCAGCCGGAGTACACGTCCGGGTCGATGCCGCAGCCGGCGAGCACCTTCGGGTGCACCATGCCCGCGCCGAGCACCTCTATCCAGCCCTCACCCTTGCACGTGGGGCAGCCCTTGCCTCCGCACTTGTGGCACTGAATGTCCAGCTCACAGCTAGGCTCGGTGAACGGGAAGTGGTGCGGGCGGAAGCGCGTGACCGTCCCCTTGCCGTATATCTTCTCCACGACGAGGTTGAGCGTCGCCTTCAAATCCGCCATCGTCACGCCCTTGTCCACGACGAGCCCCTCTATCTGGTGGAACATGGGAGAGTGCGTCGCGTCGACCTCATCCTTGCGGTAGACGCGCCCCGGCGCGAGCACGCGGATAGGCAGCGGGCGTGTCTCCATCGCGTGCACCTGCATATTGGAGGTCTGCGTGCGCAGCAGCACGCGGCTGTCCGGCGTGAAATAAAACGTGTCCGTCCACTCGCGGGAGGGATGCCCCTCGTCGATGTTGAGCTTGGTGAAGTTATAGTCCGCCAGCTCAACCTCAGGTCCGTCAAGTATCTCAAAGCCCATGCCGATAAAAATGTCCTTTATCTGGTCAAGGACGTTGTACATCGGGTGCTTATGCCCCATGCGGTGCGCCTCGCCCGGAAGCGTCACGTCGACCGTCTCGCTCTCGAGCTTTAGCTCCATCAGCTTTTCCGTGAGGTCTGCCTTGCGCTCGTCAATGGCGCTCTCTATATCCGCGCGCAGTTGGTTGGCAAGCTGCCCCATGGCGGGGCGCTCCTCGGCGGAGAGCTTGCCCATCTGGCGCAGTATCGTCGTCAGCTCGCCCTTTTTGCCGAGATATTTAACGCGCAGCGACTCCAAGACCTCAACATTGTCGCAGTCGCGAATGGATTTGATAGAGGCATCTCTCAGCCCCTGCATCAGTTCTCTCATTGCTTCACACTCCTAATATTCCTGATATAAAAATAAGCCCTCGTCCTCTGGCAAAGCTCAGGGACGAAAGCATAGCTTCCGCGGTACCACCCGGATTCGGCACAGCGTGCCGCACTCGACAGGTCTGTAACGCGACCCACGCGCCGGTGATTGACCGGATGCTCCCGGGCGAACCAAGCGAACACAGCTCAAGGGGCTTCCAGCCGACGACCCCTATTCTCTGTCGGGCGTTGAAACGCTATTTTCCCGTTCATTGCACAGATTAGAATATCACACTTTTCCCCGCTTGGCAAGGGGTATTTTGCACTTTTCCCGCGAAATCGTGAAAAGAACCGTCCAAAAGAGATTTGACTATTCCCTGCGGAGTGATTATAATGAGACTGTACGCATATGGTGTGGTACAGCCTATATGAAACGGAGACCGCACCATGAAAAAACTGTATCTGGCAATTCTGCTGTGCCTGTGCATTCCCCTCACCGCCTGCGGCGGCTCTGCCGCGCGCACGGACTTTGACGCGCTGTCGGCAAAAATGCAAGACGCCTCCGCGCTCAGCTTTGAAGCGCGCGTCCGTGCCGAGTATGACGACAGCACGGCGGAGTTCACCCTCGCTTACGCCGAAAAGGACGGCGAGAGCACCGTCACCGTTATCTCGCCCGACATAATTCGCGGCGTGAGCGCGCATATGAAAAGCGGTGAAACTGCGCTGGAATATGACGGCGTGATGCTCGACACCGGGGCGCTCGACTCGTTCGGGCTCTCGCCGATGTCGGCACTGCCGCTGCTGGCGGAGACGCTGCGCACGGGGTATCTCGACAGCGCGTGGGACGAGGGCGAGGAGCGCTGCGCCCTGCTCGTGCCGTCGGACGGCGTGAGCGTGGAGGTGCACATGGATAAATACACCCTAACCCCGCTCAGCGCGGAAATATCCTCCGACGGGCGCGTGCGCGTGTTCGCGGAGCTCACGGGCTGGACGCTGACGGACAGCGCGGCGGGTACGGAAATGCCGAGCGAGGAATAACACTTATGAACGACCTGCAAAAGAGAACATGGGCGGAGATAAGCCTTGAAAACCTCCGCCATAACTATGAGGCGATACGCGCCGCCCTGCCCGACAGCTGCCGCTTTCTCGGCGTTGTGAAGGCGGACGCCTACGGGCACGGCGCGCTCGCCGTGTCACGCCTGCTGGAGAGTGCCGGGGCGGACTATCTGGCGGTGTCATGTCTGGACGAGGCGCTGGAGCTGCGGCGCGGCGGCATCGCCATGCCGATACTCATTCTCGGTCACACGCCGCATGAGTATGTCGGCGCGCTCATCGACAATAACATCACGCAGACCGTCACCTGCCTTGCCAAGGCGCTGGAATACTCCGGCGAGGCGGCGGCGCTCGGCGGGCAGCTGAAAATACACATAAAGCTCGACACAGGCATGTCCCGACTCGGCTTTCTCGTCAACGGAGCGCATTTCGACGAGGGCGTGGATAATATCATCCGCTCCTGCTCGCTCCCCGGGCTTGTGAGCGAGGGGATATACACGCACTTTGCCGTGTCGGACGAGCCGGACGGCGATGCCGAGGCGTACACTCGCGCGCAGCTTGCGCTGTTCCTGCGCGTTGTTGAGGCGGTGAAGGCGCGCGGCGGCATAGAGTTTGCGATACGCCACTGCGCCAACTCCGGCGCTGTGGTAAGCTACCCGGAGACGGCGCTGGACATGGTGCGCCCCGGCCTGCTGCTGTACGGGTACGGCGATGCGCCCGGGCGGCTGGGGCTTGTGCCGTGCATGCGCCTTGTCACCACCGTCAGCACCATCAAGTTCTATGAGCCGGGCACCTCCGTCAGCTATGGGCGGCGCTACGTCACCGAGCGGCGCACACGCATGGGCGTGCTCGGCATCGGGTATGCCGACGGTCTGCCGCGCCTCATCTCCAACAAATGCGCGTTCTACGCCGGCGGCGGCTTCGCCCCCCAGCGCGGCACGATATGCATGGACATGTGCATGATCGATTTGACGGAGCTACCGCAGGTCGACGTCGGCAGCGAGGTGGAGATATTCGGGCGCATGAACGACATATATAAGCTCTCCGACGCAGCGCAGACCATACCGTATGAGCTTTTGTGCGCCGTGTCCAAGCGTGTGCCGAGGGTGTATAAGGAGTTTTGAGAAATTAGTGCGGGAGACATCGAAACGCTTTGGTGTTTTCCGCTTTTTGCCCCGTCGTTGACGGGGCGATTATTTTACGCAGACTTTGCGTTATGTTGATTTTATTATGTATATAATTTTATGTTATTCTTTTTATGTATAGCATTTTATGAATATGATATTATGTATATAAAATTATGTGAATTATAATATGTTATCTACATTATGTATCTGGCTAAGAATCAGGGGCAGGCGCGCCGCGCCTGCCCTCAAGCTGTCTCCAAAATGTCGACAGCTTGAGGACAAAAACGGAAACTTAAAAAAGTTTCCGCTTTTGCATGGATTGAACGCAGAAAGGGGACTCCCGTCCCCTCTCTGCACTCTCTCCTTGCGTGCCCAACCCATCTGCGTTAGACTCATCTGCAGTCTGAGGGCAGGCGCGCCGCGCCTGCCCTCTTAGGGTTTTGCGAATATTTTATAGTGAAAACCGATTAAAAGGGGCTATAAAAAAGCCTTTGCCAACTTAAGAAAGACGTAAGCGAGTGAAAACACTTGGCTGAGTCTTCCTTTTCGGTGATTTTCAAGCCATCTCCGCCATAGCAGATAATCAACAATAGACTGGCGCAAAGGAATTTTACCTTGCCACAACCAATTTGCAGTGCTAAACTAAAGCTGTAACAGCAGTGGCAATAAGATATAATCAACAGATATAGTTGACCACGACGGGGCAAATCATGTAGGTGTTACAATGATGTGTGACAAATAAGAAAAAAGGATAGCGAATAGGAGA
>CAVGKI010000116.1:0-6222 GCA_963629655.1 Butyricicoccaceae bacterium
CCACGCTTACCATATAAACCAGAGGAACGAAGGGATAGACCTGCACGGCGTCGCAGGGGCGCTGATGGCAACGCAGAATCTCCAGATGCAGACCTTCGTTGCGGGGTTCAGTCCGGGAGCTGGCAGCTCTGCTGGGAGCGTTGGCTATACCGAAGATGTCGCACCGACGCTCAAAAGCGCCGATGGCGGAAATACAACTCCGGCAGTCCTGAGACTGTACGAGAACCACGGGATAGACAGCCGGTACAATGGCCCGTTCGATGTTGCCCCCACGCTCTCCGCCAGAGCTGGTACAGGTGGGAAC
This sequence comes from Butyricicoccaceae bacterium, assembly GCA_963629655.1. GTDB lineage: Bacteria > Bacillota > Clostridia > Oscillospirales > Oscillospiraceae > Limivicinus. Next base: position 305 of record CAVGKI010000116.1, read on the forward strand.
AACCTGCCGCTTGTTGACGATACGCCGCTGTGCATTGCCGGAAATGTGATCGACCGTCAGCCACAAAACGGTGGCAACGGTAACGGCGTCAGTGAGGATTTGGCATATACCCTCACCGCAACGGACAGGCATTCGGTCTTTGCACGTCAGCGTGTAGATGTTTTTCAAGAGGATGATGTGGCAAGCACCCAAAGCGCCAGGCAGTATAAGGACGCAACCGATCTTGTGTACGACGGCTCAAAGCCGTTCGCGTATCTCATACGCCGACTCACGCCGCTGGAGTGCGAACGCTTACAGGGCTTCCCCGACGGCTGGACAGATATCCCCGGCGCGTCGGACTCCGCGCGGTACAAGGCACTCGGCAACAGTGTTGCCATTCCGTGCGTGGACTATATAATGCACGGTGTCGCCGCGGCGCTGAATGGTGCATAACTTGTTGCATCTGCTTCGTTTTGCCTGTGATCTTCATTGCTTATGATGAATAGCTTTGTGCCGTAGCTTAGGGTATACTTCGCTTGCGAAAGCAGAAAGGAGAAACTCATGGACGAAAAGAAGAAAAACCTCTGTGCCATGATCCCGGAGTCGCTGCATGTAAAGGTGCGCGAGGAGCAGGAACAACTGGCACTGACACTGAGCGAGTACGTCGAGAAGATCATCAGAGAACACTTTGAAGGAGGCAGAACTATGGCAAACGGAACAAGGACACTGGCGCTGCAGATACCGGAGGAACTCTTTGTGAGGATCAAGGAGCATCTGAACAAATACGGGCTGACGCAGAAAGAGTTCATCATCGGGCTCATAGAGGCTGCGCTCGCCGACGCCGCAGATGCGGAAGAGGCAGAGTAAAAAAGCATACAACATCAAAGCCGTCGTGGGAGACCACGGCGGCAATTTTATTTAGGAGGCAAACAATGTACATCTACCCGGATAACCTTGCGGCCAAGGCGACGCTCTGGCTGTGGGAACTTAAAGACCTTGCCATCATCGGCATCGGTTTTCTCATCGGCATATTTTCACTCGTGCGCACAGACGCGCCGCTGCCGCTGGCACTCGTCGTCGCCTACGGCTTTCTAAGCATCCGCTTCGACAACACCAGCATACTGGACGTCATCCGCTATGCTGCGGCATACTTCTTCACGCGCCAGCAATACTTTGAATGGAGGGATCCCACATGATCTTCAAAAAGAAAGAGTCCACGCAGGAGCTGCTCGGCATTGAGGCTATAACCGATTACGGCATCTCAACAAAGCAGGGCGAGCTCGTTTTCTTCTTCGTTGCGCCCACTAACTTGAGCGTGCTCCCTGCCGACAGCATCGATGCGAGAATCAACGCCCTGCTCAACATCATCAAGGGCTACGACGGCATTGAGATGATAGCCACAGATTCGATGCAGTCGTTTGAATACAACAAGCGCTTTTACCGTGACCGGCTTGAGAAAGAGACCTGCCCTGCCGTGAGGCGTCTGCTGGAGCAGGACATAGAGCACCTTGACCGCATACAGGTCATGACGGCGTCGTCCCGCCAATTTTACATTGTGCTCCGCATACGCAGTGAGGTCAAGGGCGACATCTACGCTCATCTCGGAAACGTTGAGAAATACATTCACGAGCAGGGCTTCACCGTCCATCGAGCCGACCGGCAGGAACTTAAAAAGCTGCTGGCAGTTTACTACGGGCAGAGCATCAGCGTTGATCCGTACCCGGACTACGACGGTCAGCAGTGGGAATGAGGAGGGAAAACTATATGGGAAAACATCTGAAACAGAAATCTGCGCCTGTGAAAACAGAGAGAAAGAAAAGCACCGCGCGCAAGCAGCCCGTGAAATCTGCTCCGCCGCGAAAAACGTTCTTAGATATGATCGCTCCGGGAGTTATGAAGTTCAACCCCGACGTGTATATCCGAGATAATCTTTACTGCTGCGTTTGGGCACTGAAAGAGTACCCTGCAGCGACCGAGGATCAGGCCATACTCCGTCACCTCGGTGAGAAGTGCGGCGTCAACATCCGCATATATACCCGCATAGTTGACGCGATGGAGGAAAACCGTATTATCCAGAATGCCACCAACAAGAACAGGCTCAGCAGGGCGAATACGAATGATACCAAGCAGATGATCACCGCCGAGGGCAACCTGCAGGATGTATTTGAGATGGTCAACACCATGAGAAAAAGGCGTGAGCCGCTCATACACTGCGCTGTGTTCATCGAGCTGTGCGCCCCGACAATGCAGGAGCTTGAGCGTCTGCAGTCCGAGGTCATATCTGAGCTGCTGAGATCAAAGCTCAATGTGGATAGACTTCGTCTGCGCCAGCAGAAAGGCTACCTCTCCACCTGCCCGCAGGGACACAACATCTTCGGCACGCAGTTTGAGCGTGTGCTCCCGGCGTCGAGCGTTGCAAACTTATACATATATAATTACTCAGGTAAAACCGACGCGAACGGCTTCTACATCGGCAAGGACAGATACGGCAGCAACATCCTCACAGACTTCGACCAGCGCGACGAGGACAAGACTTCGGCAAATGTTCTCATCCTCGGCAACTCCGGTCAGGGCAAGTCCTATCTTATGAAGCTCCTCATGGTCAACTGCCGTGAGGCTGGCAAGAACATTATCTCGCTGGACGTTGAGCATGAGCAGGGTGAACTCTGTGCCGCGCTGGACGGCTGCTTCATCGACCTCATGGGCGGGCAGTACATCATCAATGTGCTTGAGCCGAAGTGCTGGAGCACCGGTGAGGATGAGGACGATCCTTCAACGCCGGAGACGTTCAAAAAGAAAACAGTGCTGTCTCAGCACTTGTCCTTCCTGCGGGATTTCTTCCGTGCGTATAAAGACTTCACCGATCCGCAGATAGACACGATAGAGATACTGCTCTCGAAGCTGTATTCCAAGTTTCATATTTCGGACTACACAAATTTCTCGCAGCTAAAGCCGGAGGATTATCCGGTACTATCCGACCTGTATGATCTCATTGAAGAGGAATACAAAAACTACGATGAGGCGGCGCATAATCTCTATACTCCGCAGCTTCTGCAGGAGGTGCTGCTCGGTCTGAACTCAATATGCAAAGGCGCAGATTCGCAATTTTTCAACGGGCACACGAATATAACCTCGTCGCGGTTTTTAGTCTTTGGGGTAAAGAGCCTATTGATGGCAGGTCGGAACATTCAGAACGCGATGCTCTTCAATATCCTCAGTTATATGTCCGATAGGCTTCTTACTGAGGGCAACACCGTAGCCACGCTTGACGAGCTGTACATTTGGCTCAGTAACCCCACGGCGATAGAGTACATCCGCAACTGCCTCAAGCGTGTGCGCAAGAAGGAATCTGCAATGATCCTTGCCTCACAGAACCTCGACGATTTCGACCAGCCGAACGTGCGCGAGATGACGAAGCCACTGTTCTCTATACCTCCGCACCAGTTTCTTTTTAACGCGGGCAGTATAGATAAGCGCTCATACATGGACATGCTTCAGCTTGAGGAATCCGAGTACGACCTCATCCGTTATCCGCAGAGAGGTGTATGTCTTTACAAGTGCGGCAACGAGCGGTATCTGCTCGAAGTCCATGCCCCGCCGCATAAGGAAGCACTGTTCGGCACGGCAGGTGGCAGATAATGAATACTGTACTTGCAAAATTCGCTCTAACTGTTGGCGGCAGCGACAAGGGCAGAAAGACAATAGCGTGGGTGCTAGCGGCGGTGCTCTCTCCGCTCATACTTATAACTGCAGTGCTTTGTTCCCTCGCAAGCGGCGGTGCGGAGCACAATAACGCTACTGTGAAAGCGTGCTTCTACGGGCCAAACTATACTGAAAAAGTTCCGAGTGAGTTCAAAACGCACGTCTCCGAGATGCGGGAAGCTTTTTCACTCCTGGATTCGGCGATAGCCGCCGCGAATTCAAACGATGGCAGCACAGGAAGCCTTGACCCGACAATGGTCAAGGCTGTTTTCTTCGCTCTGTGCTTCGGCGAGGATGCGCCGACAGCAAGGGCTGCCGGTCGGTTTGTTGACTGCTTCTATTCCGAGCAGGAGCTGACGCGCGAGGTTGAGAGCGAGGATGAGAACGGCGAGCCGGTCACCGAGACGGAGACGTACACTGCGATCACTCCGCTGTCTCTAAGCGACGCTTACACAAATCTCTCCGCCGAGCTCGGCAGAGAGATAAGCGATGAGGATAAGGATAACATCAAGCACATCTACACCATGATAGCCGGGCCGATGGGTGTTGAGAATTACACCGGCGCGTATGAGGTCGGCGGGCAAAGGAGTGTTGAGATAGAGCTCAGTACATTCTCTGATCCGTCAACGAAAAACGCTCACGACCTTGCGGCCTATGCTATAAATGCTTGGCAGTCAGGCTGGGGCTATGTCTGGGGAACCTACGGTCAGATCATGACCGAGGAGCTGTTCGCGTCGAAGCTCCAGCAGTACCCGGAGGGAGTCGGCAGCTACGCGGACTTCATTCAGGCAAACTGGGTCGGCGGCAGGACTGCCGACTGTGTCGGGCTCATCAAGGGGTACGGCTGGCTCGATGCGGAGACGCTGGAGCTGCGCTACGGTACGAACGGTATGCCCGATGTCGGCGCAAACCAGATGTACTATAACGCCACAGTGTCAGGTACCATAGACACCATCCCCGATACTCCCGGACTCGCGGTCTGGCACGACGGGCACATAGGCATATACATAGGCAACGGTGAAGTTATAGAGGCGATGGGCACGAAGTACGGCGTGGTCAAGACGCAGCTCGAAGGCCGCGGCTGGACGCACTGGCTTCAGGTGCCGTATATTTCTTACGACTAAGAAAACACGCCCGGCATAATGCCGAGCGTGTAATTTCACAGCCGTTCGTAGTGCGACCACATACTGAGTATCTTTATTGTCTGTGCCTCTTCAACAACTTCATACACCAGACGGTGCTGTGCATTGATTCTGCGGGAGTACAGACCCGAAAGGTCGCCGACGAGTTTTTCGTATGACGGCGGATTCTGAAATGGATTGACCTTTATGATCTCAATCAGCGCCTTCACCTTGCCGTCAAGGTGCGCTGCCTTGAGCTTCGGTACATCCTTTGCCGCCGCTTTCGTGTAAACTATTTTGTACATCACCAGTCTATCTCGCCCTCCGAAACACACTCGGAGAGCGGCGTGGCTATTCCGTCAAGCAGCTTGCTCTTCATCTCAGGATCAGACATAAGGTTCAGCGTCTCTATCATACCGCGGTAGTCTTCCTCGCTGAGAACGACTGCGTTACCGGCCTTGGTGCTGATATTGAGTGGCTCGTTGTATTTTATGGTCTGCTCAAGCATGGAAAAGACATTCTTGCGAAAGCTCGTAATATTGGTGTTAAGCAAAGTGATCACCTCCATGTGTACATTATAGCGTACACATCAACTCGCGTCAACAGAAAAATGATTTGTATTATTCTATGCAGAAATGAATTCAACTAACAAGGGGGAACACCATGAAACAGATAAACATATCCGTCAGCTTCGATGATGAGAAGCTGCGGGCGCTGAACAAATATCTCAAAAAGAAGGAGCTGACGGCCGAGGATGAGCTTGCGGCAGCTCTTCTGCACCTTTATGAAAAGCATGTCCCAGCCGCCGTGCGTGAGTACATCGACGAGGACGATGTAGTTGTTCCGGCAAAGCCGAAGCGCGCAGCGAAACCGGCAGCGCCGAAGAAAGCAGTTGAAGTTGAAAAGGAAGAATTAGAGTTACCGGAAAACTTTCCTCTGACGACGGCTGAAGAAGCTGAAGACTTTGCCGCAAAGTATTCCGGCTAAAGCTCATGCCGGAGCTGTAGCCCGTGTTTGCCCACGTGAGGCGCTGTGTGCGATTTTACGGGAGCAGGTGGAGCGGATACCCCGGCAGGAGAACGCGCGGCGTTTGGGGGCGTTTTCGCGGCATTTTCG
>CAVGKI010000117.1:0-6193 GCA_963629655.1 Butyricicoccaceae bacterium
CAAACGCACATACGGGAATATTTCTTTCGATACCGCTCTGGATATTCAGCGCGGCGGATCAGATGACTGATGGCCGGTGTGTTTTTCTCTTCTCCATATCTCAAAGGCGGAAAGCAGTCGGCAAAGCTTGCAAATCTCACTAAGTATATTTCAACGCGCGAGGGTGTCGAGCTTCTCAAGGATACCGACAGCAGCTTGCCAGCGACGAAACAGCAGCAGGACTTTATATCTCGGCTGCTCAAAATGTTTCCCGATACTCGTGATATGCCGGAGTATGAGGATTACCATGCAGAACGATCTCAGAAGAACGCCTCGGAGTTCATCTCTCAGGTTCAGGAGAACTATGCATATCTGTTGGACAAACGTGAGAACTACGTTGACTACGTTGCAAACCGTCCCGGCGTGAAGAAGCTCGGCGAGCACGGACTGTGGAACGCAGACGGTAAAGTACCTGTGCTGCAAAATGCAGTTGACGAAGTGGCTCACCATCCGGGCAACGTCTGGATACCGGTCATTGCGATACAGCGTTCAGATGCTGAGCGTCTCGGCTATGACTCTGCCGATAGTTGGCGCGCACTCATCTGCTCTGAATTAGACCAGATAGCGAAAGCGTATAAGATACTGCCGTCACACTTGAAATGGTACGCTGCGTTCCACGAAAAGGAGCGCAGCGTACATGTGCATCTGGTCATCTTCTCGATTGATCCGAACGAAGGCTATCTCACCAAGCCTGCGATACTTAAGTTGCGGTCTGCGCTCACGCGGCAGATATTCAAGGATGACTTGAAGAATATTTATGTTCAGCAGACTACATACAGAGACCAGCTTCAAGAGAATGCGCTTGAGGTCATGGAGTCGTTGATTCAGAAAATGCAGGATGGTGAGATCAGCAATCCTAAACTCGAGCTGCTCATAACTGAGCTTGCTGAGCGTCTGCAAAACTACTCTGGTAAGAAAGTGTACGGCTATCTTCCACCGGCTACTAAGCGCATAGTCGACGCTATCGTTGATGAGCTTGCGGGCGACGAGCGCGTAGCGGAAGCATACTCACTCTGGCAGGATATGCGCGATGAGGTGTTCAGTTTTTACTCGAAAGCGAAACCGGAGCGTATGCCGTTGTCACAGCAGAAGGAGTTCAAGCCCGTGCGCAATATGGTCATCCATGAAGTAGTGCAGATGATGGAGCAACAGCAGGGTGAAAATGCTGAGCCTGTGGATAAGCAGCAGCCTGAACTGAAGTCAGTCGCAGAAAGTTCAGCACCAACAGCCACACCCAATACGCCACCTCGTTCTGAGCATCGTACTCCGCCACCTGAATCTGTCTCTGCCTGTATGATTCGCATGCTGCACCACATGGGAAATATCTTCCGAGATAACGTCAACTCTTCCGGTTACCGTGGCTTGCAGCTTGACAAAAAACGCCGCAAAGAATTGCAGGAGTGGAAAATTGCGCTCGGCCACCGTGAGGATGACCACGAAGATCCCGCAAATTATCCGAAGCCCGCGTATTAGTTTCAGTTGCTATTTCAACGCGTTTGGGTATAATGTGTTGCTCGGGAAGGAGTGTTGAAAATGAAGGCTCGGCAACTGCCGCCATACGAAGAGTTAAGCAGAGAGGATCGCGAACGCTTATATGAGCATGACCTGCCGGTGTATCTCCAGCATGACCTCGACGCATTCAAGGACGGACTTGAGCACGGCTCGACGCTCATGGACTGCCTGTGGGGTGAGCTGTATGGCAGCATCAATATTGCACAGATAGATGATGGCGCAATAACGCCGGAACATGCTGACTACCTGCGGCAGAAGTATCTCTGGGGCGAGGATATATAATATCTTAAAGAGGTGATCAACTTAACCTACATACATTTTACAGACGAGCAGAAGCAGCGCGCTGCTTCTGTTGACCTCGAAGCCTTTCTCCGCAGTCGTGGAGAAAGGCTTATTTTATCCGGCAGGGATAAGCGTCTTGCCAGTGACCACAGTGTGACCATCCGCGGCAATGAGTGGTACGATCATGCCGAGGAAAAAGGCGGCACAGCCATCAGCTTTGTCCAGCGGTATTACGGCATCGGCTATGCCGAGGCTGTGTCCACGCTGCTCGGAGACGAACTGGGTGTTGTTTATCCTACGCATTCGGAAAAGCAAATTGAAGTAAAGTCATTTGCTCTGCCGCCAGCCAACAGGAATATGCACCGTGTGTTTGCCTACCTCTGCAAAACGCGCAGCATAGACCGCGATGTCGTTTCCGCCTTTGCAAAGGCACATCTCATATACGAGGATGCAGAGTACCACAACGCGGTGTTTGTCGGGCTGGATTCAGATGGTACTCCTCGCCATGCACACAAGCGCAGCACTAACAGCGAGGGCAAATCGTTCCGTCAGAACGTTGAGGGTAGCGATCCGAAGCACAGTTTCAATTACACAGGTACAGATGGGAGCCTCTATGTTTTTGAGGCTCCCATAGATTTGTTATCCTACATTTCATTGTACCCCTCTGGCTGGCACTCCCACGGCTATGTCGCATGCTGCGGCACAAGTATCCAGCCTGTGCTGGAACAGCTCCGACGTCAGAACGTCGACAGCGTGTACCTCTGTCTGGACAATGACGCTGCCGGGCAAAAAGCTGCACGGCGCATGAAGGCTGAATTATCTGAGAGAGGGATATATGTTGAGATCGTCGTTCCGACGCTTAAGGACTGGAATGACGATTTGCGAAGGGAGGCACAGGAATGGACTCAAACCTCTGGACTCTCCTTATAGTTGCGGGCATAGGCTTCGCCGTGATCGGCGGGCTGGCTATGCTCTCAAGCAATTACACCCTTGGCAACATCAAGTCCAAGACAGTTGGCGACGGTCAGCACGGCACTGCTCGCTGGGCGACTGAGAGTGAGATACGCAAAACCTTTGCACTCGTGCCATTCGATGTATCATCTTGGCGTGAGGGTAAGAACCTGCCCACAGAGCAAGGACTTGTACTCGGCAGCAGGGGGAAGAAAGGTAAAGTTACGGCGCTGGTAGACAGCGACGATGTACATTGCCTTATGATCGGCGCATCCGGTGTCGGCAAGACTGCATACTTTCTGTACCCAAATCTCGAATACGCTTGTGCAAGCGGGATGAGCTTTTTTGCAAGCGATACCAAAGGCGACCTCGCTCGTAACTACGCGACGATAGCTAAGAGATACTACGGCTACAACGTATCTGTCATCGACCTGCGCAACCCCACGCGCTCTGACGGGAGCAATCTGCTCACGCTCATAAACCGGTATATGGATATAGCGTTAGCCGACGAAGCAAATATTGCAGCAAAAGCAAAAGCGGAAAAGTACGCAAAGATCATTGCAAAGACTATCGTAAACCCCAGCGGTGATGATTCAAACCGCGGGCAAAACGCATACTTTTACGAAGCAGCAGAGGGCTTACTGTGCTCTGTAATTCTGCTGCTTTCTGAGTTTCTCCCGCCGAATGACGGCGAGCCGGAGAAGAGGCATATAGTCTCGGTGTTCAAACTCGTGCAGGAGCTGCTCGAACCGTCAGGCGTAAAAGGAAAAACGCAGTTTCAGATGCTGATGGGCAGACTACCAGCGGAGCATAAAGCGAAGTGGTTTGCCGGGGCCGCACTGAACTCATCCGAACAGGCGATGGCGTCAGTAATGTCCACAGTGCTGTCGCGGCTGAATGCGTTTCTGGACTCAGAGCTTGAGCAGATACTCTGTTTTGACAGCAGCATGGACGCTGAGAGCTTCGCATCAAAGAAGTCTGCTATCTTCCTTATACTTCCGGAAGAGGATCAGACCAAGAACTTCATGGCAGGGCTGATGATACAGAACCTCTCGCGCGAGCTGTTTTCTGTCGCGGACGAACACGGCGGCAAGCTGCAAAACCGCGTTGTATTCTTCTGCGATGAGCTGGGCACTATGCCCGCCTTTGATATCCTCCCGCTGTTCAGCGCCGGACGTTCGCGCCGCTTGACGCTTGTGCCAATAATCCAGGCACTCGCACAGCTTGAGAAGAATTACGGCAAAGAGGGTGCAGAAATCATTGTGGACAACGTGCAGGACACGATTTTCGGCGGCTTCGCGCCGAACTCTCAGACGGCGGAAGTCCTTTCAAAAGCTCTTGGCAGCAGAACGGTTCTGTCCGGTTCAGTCAGCCGCAGCAAGGATAGTCCGAGTGAGAGTCTGCAAATGATGGAGCGCCCGCTCATGACAGCGGATGAACTGAAAGCCATTCCGAAAGGTACTTTTGTCGTAATGAAAACCGGCAAACATCCGATGCAGACAAAGTTTCGGCTGTTTCTCGATTGGGGCATAACCTTTGACGAGCCGTACCAAATAGAAGAGCGCGCCACCCGCAAGATCGCATATGCCGACCGTGATGAGCTGATCCGGAGCATAATGAAGAAGTACCCACCGAAAGAGTCATTGGAGCGTCCTCGCAGCAGAGTGCGGCGTGAAGCTCCAGCACAGGGACAAGCCGTCGCGGATAAGCCGGAGGCGCTCCATGTTCCAAACAAGGAGGACTACTCGTGAGCTACTTCTCTACTATCTACTCTGACAACAGTTTGCCCATCAGGGCAAAGACGGTGTATATGTATCTGCGTGACAGGTCAGACAAAGAACGCAAGTGCTGGCCGGGGATCAACACTATTGCCGCCGAGCTCAACTGCTCCCGCTCCACGGTAAAGCGAGCGCTGCATGATCTGGAGAAGCACGGATATATACGACGGCTGCCGCGATACAGAGGAAGCGGCAGCCGTTCTTCTAATTTGTATGTACTTGTCGATGATTGACCTTTGAATTTCCCGCCAAGGGGCAACTGCACCTATATACTGCACCCAGCCCCGGTTCACAATGGACCACCTTGAAGGGAATACTCTAAGATTTAGTTCAGAGAAAAGAAAACAGCAATCGACCACCACTTTTCCTGTTTGACAAACCGTACTCATAGACAGTATTGTAACAGTATACGCCAACAAAATGTACACTATTTGACGCAAACGCAGGAGGAAAAAGAAAATGAACGAGAATACTGTTACGACTAAAGCTAAGACTGCAGCAACCACAACCGTTATAACCGCACAGCTTGCCGCATATGCCGCGCATCTGCGCGAAGATGAGCACAGCCGGGGGACGATAGAAAAATACCTGCGCGATGTGCGCACATTTGCGCAGTGGCTGGGCGCACGGGAGTTGACGAAGGAAACTGCCGTCGAGTGGAAGGAGCAGCTGAGCGCGAAGGGCTACGCACCCGTCACCATCAATTCCATGCTCTCCGCGCTCAACGGCTTTTTCACGTTCATCGGGCGCGGGGACTGCCACGTGAAGTTTCTCAAGATACAGCGGCGGATGTTCCGCGCGGAGTCGAAGGCACTGACACGTGAGGAGTACATGCGCCTTGTGAGCGCGGCGGAAGCGCACGGCGACGCACGCATCGCGCTGCTGCTGGAGACTATATGCGCCACCGGAGTGCGTGTGAGCGAGGTGCGGTATATAACAGTGGAAGCGGCGCGGCAGGGTGTGGCGGAAATATCCCTCAAGGGGAAGATACGCACGATCATCATCCCCGGTAAGCTCCGCAAAAAGCTTTTGAAATATGCCGGAAAAAGAAAAATCGCCTCCGGCGAGATATTCCTCACCAAAAGTGGACGTGGGATGAACCGACGTCAGATATGGGCAGCAATGAAAGCACTGTGCGGCGCGGCGAGGGTGGAAAGCAGCAAGGTGTTCCCGCACAATCTGCGGCATCTGTTTGCATGCAGATTCTATATGGTCAGCCATGACATCGTCAAGCTTGCCAACATCCTCGGACACAGCAGCATAGAGACGACGCGCATCTATCTTGTCACCACGAGCAATGAAAATGCCGAGCAGATGGAACTGCTCGGACTGGTATCATAACAGGACAAAATACTTGATTTCGTCGACGGGTTAAAATTGCCGGGTTTTCCCGGCACCGACAAAATACTTGATTTCGTCCTAGTAAAAACAGTAAAAAAGGAAGCCCGTTCAAGGACTTCCCTAAAAAATCTGTTTTAATTTACATAGAGTCTTGGCTCGCTCAAAATATTACAGAGCGAGCCTCTTTCCATTATATCTTATTTATTTTATTTCAAAAATTTTGGTGAAAGTATTGCGCAAATTGCAAGTGCAAGTTGGACACCTGCACGGTAGAAATTAGTTAATCAGAG
>CAVGKI010000118.1:0-6151 GCA_963629655.1 Butyricicoccaceae bacterium
ATATACTACTATATAGAATAATCATATTGACCTATATAATCTTGTATCTGCTGAAGCGTGGGGGTCGAGTCTGCGCAACTATGACCGGATATCGTAATAGATGCGGCAGCTGCAGCATATTTCAGAGCGTCCTCCATCGTCAGCCCGCGTATAAGACCGTAGTTAAACGCGCCTGAATAGGCATCTCCTGCGCCAAAAGTTTTGAGTACCTTCGCTGGATAAATGCCGCCCTTATATACCCCATTGTCGGTATAAATGACAGAGCCCTGCTTCCCTTTCTTTATGGAAACGAGCGACACGCCCCTGTCCAACAGATGCCGCGCGCTTACCTCGTCGGAGGTGTTTTTCGGGAGGAAGCGGCTCTCCATAAAATCAAACTCCTCACGTGTGCCGAGAACCATGTCCGCCCTCTCCGCAGCGATGGTATAGTATATGCTGGCTTCGTTTGCACTACTCCATGTTCCGTCACGGTAATCCAGATCGAGAGATATACGCACATTGTTCCTGCGGGCATATTCCATAGCGAGGAACACGCTCTCTCTGGCTGGAGAATGGGTGAGCGACGTGCCGGAAATAAGCAGCAGCTTGAACTGTGCGATATAAGCCTCGTCAAGCTGGTCGCAGTCAATGTGCAGATCCGCACAGTCATTGCGATACATAAAACACCTGCATTCGGAGGGAGAAAGTATCTCCCCCACAGTAACACCGGAGCGAATGCCAGGTGCAGCTGTGGCAATATGCGAAACATCGACACACTTTGAGCTGAGGTAATTTCGTACAAAGCGTCCGAACTGGTCATCGGAAACCTTTCCGATATAGCCCACATCGAGTCCGAGCTTTGCCATCGCCACTGAGGTGTTGGCAGGAGAGCCGCCGACATATTTGGAAAATGTCGCAGTCTCCTCAAGCGGTCCCATTTCGTTGGCGTAAAGATCCACCGTAGCGCGGCCAAAAGCCACCACATCCCTCGGTTTTGACATATCGAGGTCTAGGTACGCCTTACTCATCGTTAGAATTCTCCATTTCTGCAAGATATTCCATAGCCTCATCCACAGTATATCCGCGATGTATCACCGCGTACAAGGTTTTCACAAGCGCTGTCGGCGCTTTATAGCTGAACACGAAACGCCCATAGGTCACGCCGCGACCGCCTGCATCGATGACATCCCGCGTCATTTGCAGGAAGTCCCGAACCGAACGGGCACCCATGCCGCCTGCAACCAGCACCATTGCCGGTGTTCCCTGAACGACCTTAGCAAACGAATCCGGATCTCCGGTGTAGTTCGTCTTTATTAGATCCACACCGAGTTCTGCCGCCGTCCGAGCAGCATAGAGCACATTTTCATAATAGCTGCGCTTATCAGCGTCGATCATATCTCCGCGCGGGTAAATGTGAGACACAAGCGGCATACCCGCCGACTCTGCAGCCTTTGCAAAGACGCTGAGATTATGTATTTGCTGTTCCTGATTATGCCCGCCAACGATGCAGCCAACGGACACCGCATCCGCACCGAGACGCACGCCCTCCTCTACGTCGGCAACCGCAACATCCGAATCCGGCTGATACGGGGAAAACGTGCTGCATTTCAAAACAAGCGGAAGCTTGCCGGCATACGGTGCAAAGCAGCGCTCGGCAATTCCCTTGTGCATCGTTATTGCGTTCGGTTCGCCTGCCGCAAGCTTTGCCAACGTGGAATCTATGCAGTCCAGCCCCGGCATTACGCCGCGTGCAATCGCGTGGTCAACCGTCAAGCCAAGGTACAGCCCGTCACCCTCCGGCATAAGCCGGTTCAGTCTTACTTCTTTTCCGAGAAAAGACATATCCGTTTCCTTCTTTCAAAATTGAGATTTTTACATCGTCTGACTGCTTCAGGCAAGAAGCCTTACAAAAAAGTCAACATAGCCTGGGCATGCCGTAGTGACAATGATTGCAACAAGACCGACCAGCATGAACGGAACAGATTCCTTCACCGTTTCTCCGAAGGTCGCATCCGCAATTTTAGACCCGACAAAAACTCCGACAGCGAAGGGCGGCGTCAAAAAGCCAACGCACATATTGACGATGAGGATCGTGCCAAAATGCACCGTGGATATACCGTAGGTCTGCGCCACAGGCAGGAGCAGCGGTGTCATGATTAGAATGGTCGCGTTGATGTCCATGAACGTACCCATGAACAGGAAGAGAACGTTTATGAGAATGAGGAAGCCCACGCGAGAGCTTATATTAGCTGTGATAAGTGTAGAGAGATAGCTCGAAATTCCCGCGAGCGTCATTGTCTTACCCGCGACAGCAGAGAATGCATTGAGAAGTCCGATGACAGCGGTGGAAACTCCGGCGACAGCGCAACACTTCCAAAGAGAAATGTCCTTGGTCGTCTTCTTCTGAACGCGCATCACAACAAAATATATGATGCCGTATACCGCGCTGAGCGCGCCTGCCTCTGTAACGGTGCAGATGCCGCCATAAATACAGCCGTAGATAAGTATGGGCATGAACAGCGCCGGAAATGCGCGGACAGTATTGCGGCCAATATCAGCCATTTTCTTGCCGACTGGGATAGTATCCCGCTCAAGCTTGGGCTCGTGACGGCCGATACGCAGGTGGTTCACAATAAAATAGCCTATCGCAAAAATGAACGCAGGTCCTATTGTTGCCATCCACATTTCTGTTATCTTCGCTCCCGATGCCAGACAGTACATTATTCCTGGCACGCTCGGCGGAATCAAAATACCCAGGAAGCAGGTCGCCGCAAGAAGTGCCGCAGTATATCCGTTGGGATATCCGTCCTTCTTCATCTCCGGTGCCATGATATTGCCTATTGCACTTATGGTCGCCATTGCGGAACCAGTGAGCACGCCGAAGGCCATACATGCGACGGTGGTTATATTGCCTGTCGCGCCGCGCATGCGTCCAACAAGCGACTTGATCCAGTTTATGAGCATCCGTGATATTCCGCTGTATTCCATAAGGAAGCCAGAGAATATATAAAACGGTATTGCCAACAGCGCAAAGGAATCAAGACCGGAAAATGCGTATTGACCGATGGTCACGACGTTCTTCCCGCTAAGTGCGAGAACTATCAGAGATGCCATGCCCAGCGCATACGACACCGGCATCTTCAGCAGCATCGAAACAACGATGAACGCAACAATAAAAAGAATAAGAGCTGATGGTGCTGACATGACTTACTCTCCCTCCCCGCTTATCTGCGCATTGTTCTGCTTGAAAATCCCATAAAGTCGATAGATGCAGTGCATCAGTGCCATGACGGTGCTGACGAGCACAGGCAGGTATATATAACCCATGGGTATGTGCATCGTAGGCGTCGTCTGGCTCGTTCCCCAGAACTTCATCATGAAATCGAAAAATATTTTTCCGAAAAGGATAAGAAATATCGAGGTGCTTGCCAGCCCTGCGACATCAAGACCTTTCAGCCACGTCTGTCTGTTCTTTTCAAACAGGCGGCCTTTTTCAATAATCTGCTTAAACACGTCTATCTCGATATGGCTGCCCTCGTTGAGCGCATACGCCGAACCTATATAAGTCAGCCATATGAACAAATAGCGCGAAAGCTCCTCAGCCCAAGCCGTAGATACAAAAAATATATAGCGGCATACGACCTCTATTGTTATCACAACCACCAGCGTAATCGTAATAAGTGCCATGAGGAACGTTTCTACATTGAGCACAAAATCGTTTGCCGCCGTAAACTTGTCTTTTCCGACAGATGCCTGCAACTTTTGCACTTCCTTTCAAATTTGTTGAGTACGGGCGACCGCCACAAGTGCGGTCGCCCGCGATAATACGAACTCTACTCCTGCTGCGTATTACTCGCCGGCAGAGAGCGTTTTATATTCACCGCTGATGATAGGATCCATAATGTCCGCGCCGTACTTCTCATAGCACTCGTCCCAAATCTCCGCGTAAACCGTCTGGAGTGCAGCTTTCATATCCTCAGATGGCTGAGAAACGACCCACTGACCATCGTCTATACCTGTCTGGATGATGTTCTCAGTTTCGTTGCGGAAATATTCGGTAAACTCGTCAGAGGCGATCTTGGCGCACTCCTTGAAAATTGCCTGATCCTCTTCGCTCAGTGTATTCCAGAAATTAGGGCTTGCGATAAAGCAACCGCCGGAGTAGCAGTAGTTGAGTTCGGTGATATAGGTGATAACGTCGGTAATGCCCTGATTCACATAGTTGAACACTGCGTTATCGAGACCGTCCACGGTCTTCGTCTGGAGTGCGTTAAGAACCTCGGAACCGGCAATCATGACCGGAAGCGCGCCGCACTTTTCATAAAAACTAACAACAGAGTCGACAGACGGCGTGCGTATTTTAAGACCTGCCATATCCTCCATTTCGGTTATTTCGCGAGAGACGTTCCCAACCTGACGGAAGCCGTTGCAGAAGGAGGAAATGCGGATGAGATTGTTCTCGGCCATTATTTCCGCAATCTTGTCGGATATCCAGCCATTGAGGTAGTAGTCGTCTGCCTCGTCGTAGTTGGCGACAAGACCGGGCAGCCACGCGAAGCCCAGCTTGCCGTCAAGCACACCGTCCATAGACATATCGTCGCTCATAAGCACATCGAGCGTGCCCATTTGGAGCATCTGTGCCATATCGGAGGCGTTGCCCAGCGAGCCCGCCGCAATGACATCCGCGACATAGCGCCCGTCGGTCTTTTCTGCGACAAGCTGCGCAAATCGCTCAACATAGGGCGCGCGTGCGCCGGTAACGTCGGCCGTAACGGTAAACGTAACGGCATTTGCCGAGGTTGTGTTTTCGGTGCTCTGCCCGCCGCAGGCAGTCATAAGACCAGCTGCCATCACGACCAGCAGGAGCAGTGCAAGTGTCTTGTGGAATCGTTTCATGTTTTTTCTCCAATCTTATTTTTTGCCGTGCCGCACACTGTGCAGCATCGTTTATACTATTGTTTGATAAAAAGCTTCAATAAATTTCTGAGCAAAAATTGTGTTAGGCAAGGCTGCATTCTCAGCGCATAATGGAGAGATATATGTTCAAGAATACAACACTGCATAGCGCAATTTTGCTGAAAAAATTAAAGTTTTCTATCAAATGATAGTATTAAAACTACCGTTAGGCAGTTCTATTTCATAATCAGCCGCTGAATCAAAGCCAGCTTAGCGCTGTCCTCCAACAGCTCTGCAGTGTCGAAGGCTTCTTCAAGGCTGCAGCCGAGCGTGAGTATGCCGTGCGACTGCATTAGGAATGCAAACGCCCTCGGGTGTTCCTCCGACACAGCCGTATGCACCAGGCTAGCGAGCTCCTGAGACCCCGGTGCAGCATCCGCTATGATCGGCACATCCCTCAGCTTGACCTTAGCTGATTCCGTAAGCAGAGGCAGCGGCTTATTCAGCATAGAAAATGCAGTCGCCGCAACAGGATGCGCATGTATTACTGTGCCGACCTGTGCCCTGCTTCGGTATATACTCAGGTGGAACGGAGTTTCCTTTGACGGCTTCATCCCCTCTTTTCCCTCAAGAATCTGCCCGTCGAGCGAACATAGAAACATTTTTTCAGCTGACACCTCGCCCAGACAAGTGCCACTTGCTGTAACAAGTATGTTTTTCCCCGCACGAACACTGATATTACCGCCCGCCGCAGAGGTCAAGCGGCGTTCGTATACGAGCCGCGAATATTTAATTAGCGCCTGCACCTCGGCAGGATATGTTGTTTCAAAAGTCATTACCTTTATTCTCCCCAATGACAAAGCATTTTTTCGAGGGCGCGTTCGCTGCCGACGCTTCCGCCCTTGAGCGCAAATTCCTTCCCGTCCAATACTCCGCCACACAGTATACCCTCAGCTACTCCCGCCTCCAGCTTTGCGGTGAGCAGCATGGCGCGCACGCCGAGCGTCGCGGTGATATGCTGTGCAGTTTCCCCGCCGATAACAGCGAGACGCTCGAACTGTGCACTACGGCATATCTCATTGGCACAGTGCCCTATGGCGGTCATGATTTTTTCGCTTGTTCCCGGCTTGTATGAGTATTTTTCTACTCTCGGCATAAGCAACGTGTCATTGCAGCGTATTTTCTCAAGGCAGTCCGATATTGCGCGGTACTCCGCCTGCTCGCATTTTATAAAGCTCGTTCAATATCTCCTCGTTCAGCGCCCTGCGCCCTATCG
>CAVGKI010000119.1:0-3014 GCA_963629655.1 Butyricicoccaceae bacterium
ACATCACGGTGAGACCGACGATGACCGCAAGGATGAGATAGACGATAAGGAACGCGAAGCCGCCGCTGCGACCCATCTTGTAGGGGAAGCCCCAGATGTTGCCCAGACCGACGGCTGAGCCGATGGCAGCCATCAGAAATCCGAAGTTGCTGCCGAAGGAACTACGATTGTTTTCCATTTACATACCTCTTTTCATTTTTCGGCAGTCGTGGGCGGCTGCCGTTGATGGTGTTTTTAGGGACAATGACCAAATCAGGGTCGGTCATTTATACCCTCCGTTAACATCCTGTACATAATTATAATCGCAGACTTGCAATTTATCTAATTCTACATTATTATGTATGCAATTAGAATTTCTCATGTATGCCGTTCGTCATAAGAAAGAAAAATATTTAACAAGCTCTGCTCTGCCGCGCAAGGTTCATTTTCCGCCGTAATCTCCGCGCTTTAGGCTCACTCTGTCCGCCCTGTGCGGACGTATGCCGGGCGCGCCGTTTTGCGCGAATGGTGCAAATTTACTTAACGGCTTTATTGACTCTCTTAGCGAAATCTTCACGCCGGCTGCGCACAAAAACCGTATTTTTGAGGCTGAAATTGGGTAAAAACGCCCAAAAATCTTAAAAATAACAAACTTGGCATAGAAAATCCGGCGGCATGAAGCCGCCGGATTCGGGTGGAGCGTATAGACAAATCAACGCAGTTTAGCAGTTTATTTATTCTCGGCGCTCTTGCGTCCGATGATACTATTATCTGATAAGAGGCTTTGATAAATTTTCGCGGGAAAATTGTGTCAGGCAAGGCGGTGTCCGCAGAGCATAATGGACATATATGGTCAAGGACACCAACGCAGCATGACGCAATTTTACCCGGAAAGAATCAAAGTTTTCTATCAGGTGATAGTATAAGAGTGTATACGAAGAAGATCACGAGAAGACCGAACGAGATGCCGTAGAGAATGTTCGCGTCCACCGGCAGGAAGTCGATGAGCTGACCGGCGAGGACGAACGCCATTATCGGCGCGACCAGCCACTTCATGCACACGCGGTAGAATGTGTCGAAGAACTTCGATTTTTCGCCGGAGTGTATCTCGTTGAGCATGAAATCGGGCTTGAGCTCCCAGCCGACCATGAGCGCCATGAGCATCGCGCCGAGCGGCATCATAAGCCCCTCAGACCAGAAGTCCATGAAGTCCAGCCAGCAGTCGTTCCATGTGCCGACGCCGAGCGACTTTTGGAACGGCACCCACACGCCGTTCGCGCCCAGCCCGTCAACGGCGACGAGCAGCGCCTCCAGCAGCACGGCAAGCGACACCCACAGGACTATCTTCGTGCGGTCGTTGGACTTGCCCTGTGCCGCACGCTTATCTATAAAGTAGGCGGCAATGACCTCCATCAGGGAGATGGCGGAGGAGATGGCGGCGACGATGACCAGCAGATAGAACACGATGCCGAACAGCGGGCCGGACGCGCCCATGTTGGAGAACACGTCCTGCAAGGTCACGAACAGCAGCTTCGGACCGCCGAGCTGTATATCGCTGACGGCGACGCCGGTGTTTATCCCGTTGGCGACAGCCGCCGGAATAACCGCCAGACCCGCCATGATCGCCACAAGCGTGTCCGCAAAGACGATAACGCCGGAGTTTTTGACGAGGTTTTCGTCCTTGCCGAGATACGAGCCGTAGGTCACCATGATGCCCATTGCCAGCGACAGGGAGAAGAACATCTGCCCGCCGGCAGTGCCGAGCACGGTGATAAGGCTGGGCGCTTCGTCGATGAAGCCGCCCTTGACCGCGTAGCCGGGCACGAACATGAACTTCAGCCCCTCCACGGCGTTCGGCAGAGTGACGGAGCGGATGATAACGATGACGAGCATCACGAACAGCGCCGGCATGCCTACCTTATTAAATTCCTCAATGCCCTCGGACACGCCGCCCTTGACAATCAGCATGCACAGCCCCAAAAACAGCAGCGTGAACATTGCGCAGCCGAACTGATTGGTCAGCATGGCGGAGAATGTGCCGCTGCCGTTGATGCTCGTGCCGAAGATGTTGCTCAGCCCGAAGCCCAGCTCCGCAAAATTAAGGAACATGTACTGGAAGCAGTAGCCGCCGAGCACGGTGTAAAAGCTGAGAATGAGGAACGGGGAGAGTATGCCGAGCCAGCCGAGCCACTTATACTTTTTGCTGACCGCCTTGTACGCGCCGACTACACCCGTGCCCGTCTTGCGCCCGAGCGCCAGCTCGCTTGCCATCACGGTAAGACCGACGATAACGGCAAGCACGACATAGATGATCAAAAACGCGAAGCCGCCGCTCTTGCCCATCTTGTACGGGAAGCCCCAGATGTTGCCCAGCCCGACGGCTGAGCCGATGGCAGCAAGGATAAACCCCAAATTACTGCCCCATGAACCGCGATTGTTTTCCATTTTCATACCTCTTTTTACACAAAATTTATGGGTTCTCAAACAATCTTAACGGAATTATAGCACCAATCGGACGGTTTACAAAGTTCCTTATTCTTATGCATGTAATTAGAAACTGTAATACATAAAATCTATTATAAGAAAGTGAAATACTTAACAAAGATGGACACTAAGAAAATCAAAGCATTGCTCACGGCGCTCGACAAGGGCAGCCTGACGGCAGCGGCGGAAGAGATGGGGTATACCCAGTCCGGGCTGACGCACATGATGAATTCTCTGGAGGACGAGCTCGGCATACGCATACTTGTGCGCAGCAAGGGCGGGGTGCACCTGTCCCCTGCGGGGCGGGAGCTGCTGCCGCAGATGAACGCGCTGGTGCAGTGCGCCGACGAGCTGGAGCAGAGCGTGGAAAAGCTTGTCCGGCGCAGCTATACGGTGCTGCGCCTCGGCGCGTATTCCAGCGTTTCGCGCCAGTGGCTGCCCGCGATACTGGCGGCGCTGCGCCGCACCAGTCCCGACATTGACGTGATGATAAAAACGGGCAGCATGCAGGACGGCTACAACGCCGTGAAAAATGACGAGCTGGACTGCGC
>CAVGKI010000119.1:3086-6130 GCA_963629655.1 Butyricicoccaceae bacterium
GCCAGCCTCCCGGCGGATTTTCAGCTCGACGGTGGGGCGTTCCCGGTGGAGCTATTCGACGGGCGGGAGTTTCTTGTGCCCTCGGACGGCATGGAGATGGACATCATGCCCGCGCTCTCGGCGGGCGGCGCGCGCACGAACCCGGAGTTTCGCTATACGGGGCTGGACGATGCGTCCATCGTGTCAATGGTGGCGCACGGGCTGGGCGTGAGCGTATTGTCGGAGCTCATCATGGACGGCATATCCGACCGCGTGCTTGCCATACCGCTTGCGCCGCCGGCGTGCCGCAGCCTCGGCATCGTCATCAACGACCACAAGCAGAATGACCGCAGCATAAAGAGCTTCGTCCGCTGCGCGCAGGAGACTGTGCGCACGATGTACCAAAAATGATATATTGCAAAAAGTGAGTGCCGCGCGAGCACTCACTTTTTCTGTTGACAAAACTGTTAATACTGTGTATACTGAATATATACAGGTGTAGGAGGTGAGAGAGTGAACATATTCATCGACAACAGGAACACCACGCCGATTTACGATCAAATATGCGCGCAGATAAAGGCGCAGATAATGAGCGGCGCGCTCGACGAGGACGCGGCGCTGCCGTCGATACGAAATCTGGCAAAGGATTTGCGGATAAGCGTGATAACAACGAAGCGCGCGTATGAGGAGCTGGAGAAAGAGGGATTCATATACACGCTTGCGGGGAAAGGGAGCTTTGTTGCGCCGAAGAACCTTGAGCTTGTGCGCGAGGAGCACCTCAAGCGCATAGAGGAGCATTTGGGTGCGGCGGCGCGCCTCGCAGCGGAGTGCGGCATAACGGGCACAGAGCTGAAAGAAATGCTGGAAAACGAATTGGAGGACAGGATATGAATGCGATAGAAATACGCGGACTGACGAAAATCTACGGCGGCTTCAGGCTTGACGGGCTTGATTTGACGCTGCCTACGGGCTGCATTATGGGGCTCGTCGGCGAGAACGGCGCGGGCAAATCCACGACGGTGCGGCTTATGCTCGGCATGGCAAAGCCCGACGCGGGCACGGTGCGGCTCATGGGGCGCGGCGGACGGGCGCTGACGCGCGAGGAGATAGGCGTGGTGCTCGACGAGGTAGGCATAACGGGCTGCCTGACGGCGGAGGAGCTGGGCAAGGTGCTGCGCGGGATATACAAAACGTGGGACGGCGCGGCGTACACGGGGTACATTGACCGCCTTGCCATTCCGCGCGGGAAACAGTTCAAGGATATGTCACGCGGGAACAAGATGAAGCTCGGCATCTCGGCGGCACTGTCCCACGGGGCGAAGCTGCTGATACTCGACGAGGCAACAAGCGGGCTCGACCCCGTCGTGCGTGACGAGGTTATCGACATACTCTGCGATTTCACGCGCGACGAGGAGCACTCCGTGCTGATGAGCTCGCACATCGTGAGCGACCTTGAAAAGGCGTGCGACTACATCGCGTTTCTGCACGAGGGGCGGCTGATGCTGTGCGAGGAGAAGGACAGGCTGTGCGAGGAGTACGGCATTATGCGCTGCTCGGCGGAGCAGCTCGCCGACCTCGCGCCGGAGAGCATTATCGGGCGGCGCAGCTCGCCCTACGGGGCGGAGGTCATCGTCCGGCGCTGTGCCGTGCCGGCTGGAACGGAGCTGTCAAATGTGAGCATAGAGGAGCTGTTTATATTCATGGTTAAGGGGGCGCGGTGAGATGAAAGGTCTGCTGAGAAAGGATATATACATGCTGGCAAAATACAACCGGCTGTTTCTGATCGCTGTATTTGCGATGACAGTCGCGGCGGCGGTGACAGCCGACAGCTTTTTCACGGTGTATGCGGGCGTGCTGTCGGGTGTGCTGCCCGTTGCGGCGCTGGCATATGACGACAGGGAAAAATGGTGCACCTACTGCGAGACGATGCCCGTGACGCGCGCACAGTTCGTGGCAGAAAAATACATTCTCGCGCTTATCGTGGCGGCGGCGGTGACTGTGCTGCTGGGCGCGGGTCGGCTCATCCTCGGGCACAGCGCCGCGCTGCCGGTGCTGCTGCCGGTCATACTGCTCATTCCGTCTGCGCTGTGTCTGCCGCTCGTTTTCCGCCTCGGCGCGGAGCGCGGACGGGCGGCGTATATGATAGTTGTTGTGCTTGCCTGTGTGGGTGCAAGCGCCATAAGTCAGCGCGGGCAGATGGCGCGGTTGGTAAGCCGCGGCGGAACGCTTGCGGTGCTCGCCGGTACGGCGGCGGTATTTGCCGCGTCATGGGCGCTGTCCACCGCAGTGTATAAAAAGCGCGAGCTGTGATACTGCTATAGAGGCAACGCCGCACAATACGCCTGCGGCATCTGACGGATAATTTGCGCTCTGATTTAGTCACTTTTTCTTGAAATACACAAAGTATTCCTGCAAAAAAGTGCCGTCATCAGAACACAAATTCTCTCGCCAGCTATCCTTGCCGCATTATGCGGTATTGCCTAGAATATAAAAAAGTGAGTGCCGTGCGAGCACTCACTTTTTATCAGAATCGTTGTAAAGTGTCAGAGATTTCATGAAAACAAAATATGAAATGCTGGGATACTGTATGAGCCGTATAAATTTCAGCCCTGTGCGGTCTGCTTGCGTCGGAGGCTGAGATTGTCGGCAATCATGGCGATAAACTCGCTGTTCGTCGGCTTGCCCTTTATGTTCGACACCGTGTAGCCGAAGAACTTCTGCAAAGTCTCGATATCGCCGCGATCCCATGCCACCTCGATGGCATGGCGTATGGCGCGCTCAACACGGGAGGGAGTTGTTGCGAATTTCTTTGCAACCTCCGGGTAGAGCACCTTGGTGACGGCATTTATCATGTCCATGTCGTTTATTGTGAGTATTATCGCCTCGCGCAGATACTGATAGCCCTTGATATGCGCGGGCACGCCGATCTCGTGGATAATATCCGTGACGACGGCTTCAAGGTTTGCATCCTCCGGGCTCTGCACGGCGAATGTGCGGCAGTCAAAGCTGCCCGAAGCTGCGCTCGGATGTGCCGCGCCGACGATCTGCCGGATGCGTGTGAGCAG
>CAVGKI010000120.1:0-6094 GCA_963629655.1 Butyricicoccaceae bacterium
ATACGGCATAACGTGTATATAATAGTATAATAAGCATCAAATAAGCACCAAGGCGGGCGCATTGCGACCGCCTTGGTGCTTATATATCACCCGCTGCATTCTTGCACTTCAGGTACATTAAGTTCCATTCAAGCATTGCGGCTGTTTTCCTTTTGTGCTTGAGGACGGCGTTGATAAGCGCGTATGAGTCGAGGCGTGCGTCAAACGGTGTGGTGCTTTCCTCCGCCTGTTTGAGATAATACGCCGCCTTTTCGTTCTCACCCGCCAGAACGCAGTCCACATAGCAGTTGGCGCAGAGCCAAAAGCTCTCGTGCAGCTCCTCCGGCGGCAGCTTTTCCATAAGCCTTATATTTCTCGAATAATCCGGCTCTGTCGGCTTGCTGTGCTTTATCACAAAATCGGCGGTCAGAATCTCGCTCTCCGCCGGGTAATCCACGCCGTCGAGCAGCGCAAAGTGCTCATGGACGATCCCCTCCCAGATGAAGCCGGCATCCCTTTTCACAATTCGCGGGCAAATATACTCGACACCCTTTTCGGGGCGGTCATAGCTCGCATAGACCAGCTTCGCGCTGAGCGTTTGCTTGAGCCGATTTATCTTTTCTGCGTTTTCCGCCGATATTCTGTCGTCCGCGTCGAGCCACATGACATAGTCACAGCTCGCCTGCGCAAAGGAGGCGTTTCGCGCGGCGGAAAAATCATCGCACCACGCGAAATCGAACACTTTCTCCGTAAACCGGCACGCAATTTCCTTTGTCCTGTCTGTCGAGCCTGTGTCCACGACGATTATCTCGTCGGCAAAGGATACCGCGTCCGAAAGGCAGCCATTGAGCACCGCTTCCTCATTTTTGGTTATCAGGCAGACACTGAGCGTTGCACCCATGTCTTGCCCTGATAAGCCCTGCGATATCACCGTCATTAGCCTTTAGGTGTCGGACGATCCCCCGGTTCAGGGTCTCTATACGAGGGTCTTGGTCTTCCGCCGGCTATCTCCGCCAAATCATCGTCGTCAATCGGGAAGCCGCTGAAATTCTCAAGCGCCTCCTCAATCTGCTCGGCAGTATACCCAAGCCCTGCCGCCGCCTTCTTCAGGCTATCCACGCTCTCCAGCGCCTCGGTCTTTCCGGCTTCGATAAGCTTCTTGAACAATTCTTTCATATTCTTTTCCTTTCAAATAATTACTATATAAAATCACGCAAGCTTCTAGCGCGACTTCATGCTGCTGTTGCACTGTCGCTGCGCCAGCTCGTCATGATTATATCAAAAAAATTGATATATGTCCATTACCCATCTTTGACTTTTCTTTCCACAAGAAGCAGCAGGACGCAGAGCTGTGCGTTGTCCGGGTGTATCGCCTTTGCCCTTTGCAGCGCGTCCTTTGCCTTTTGGGGTTCGCCCATGTTGAGGTAAGCCTTGCCTATTCCGAGCCACGGGAAGAAATCGTGATAGTCAGGCGAATGAGCCATAAAATCGTTAATGTCTATTTGACAGGCAAGCGCCGCGCGGTACATTTCTATCGCCTCCTCGTTCTTCTTCTCCCGCCGCAGCACATCGCCCAGCGTGCAAAGCACCGTTTCATTCGCGCCGTGCTCGCGCAGACAGTGCAGTAAACGCTCTTTCAGCTCCTCGTATCTGTGCAGCTCGTTCATGCTGTAAATATAGGATTCCAACGCATTGCTGACGCTCGCAGGCTCCCCGCTCTCATATACGAGGTCGAATTGCTTTGCCGCCTCCTCGTAGTTTTCGTCACGGCAAAGCTCGACGCAGTAAAAGCTTCGATTAAAGGGGTCAAGCTCAAAGCCCTCCTGCATTTTTTTCTCATAAATGCTTATGTTCCGCCGCTTTTCGTTTGGTCTGACCTTTCTGTGGACAAGACAGATATCGGGGCGGCTCAAAACGCGGCAATTTTTGTCCAGCATAATACACTCGTGAACCGGGTAATGCCACGTTGGGTTTATCGCCCTGCGTATCAATCTGTCGCGCATAAGCTCCCAGCCTATGTCCGAGCCGCTGCCGTCCTGCCTGTAACGGAAAGACACGGCATCCGTGTCGGGCGGCATATGCGCCTTCAAAGCCTGAATTTTCCTGATGGTCTCCGCGTCCATATCGTCGTCCGCGTCGAGCCACATGATGTAATCGCACGTCGCCTTGCTGAAAGAGAAGTTCCGCGCGGCGGCAAAGTCATACTGCCATGTATAATCATACACAAGGTCTGTATATTTGCACGCGATGTTCCGCGTGCCGTCAACCGAGCCAGTGTCCACGACTATAAGCTCATCCGCAAACTGCGAGACGTTTTTCAGACAGCGCTCTATCACCGCCTCCTCATCCCGCACTATCATGCACACGCTTATCGTCACCGAAATAAATTCATCATACCGCATTTTATCGCACACCGCCGAAATCGAATTTGGAACAGTCGGGAGCCGTGTTCATCTAAATCTATATCTAAATACGCGCGAGCGGATGTTTTGTTTCAGCGCGAGCCGATAATTTTTCCCGCAATATTTACACTGGCAGTATGGCAGCGACATTTCAATTCCATTCTGTAAATATTGCATTGCTCCGCCGGGTGAGGTATAATCCCGATATAAACTCATACTGTTATTTGATCGGAGTAGTATATGCTCGAAAATTTTGCGGAAAAATACAACGCCGTCACCTCGCGCCGCGGTGTGCGCCGCGCACTCTTCTGGCTGATACTGGCGATGGGCATATTCGCGCGCGTGTTTCTCTTCGGGCTTATCCCCACGGGTATAAATCAGGATGAAGCGCTGGCAGGATATGAGGCGTGGTCGCTGCTCAAATACGGGATAGACACGGAGGGGTATCATAACCCCGTGTATCTTGTGGCGTGGGGCAGCGGCATGAACGCGCTGGAAACGTATCTGATGATGCCGTTCATCGCCGTGCTGGGGCTGAAGTCATGGGTGATCCGCCTGCCGCAGCTTATTGTCGCGTGTCTGAGCATATGGGTGATGTATCTGCTCGTGCGCCGGACGGTGAATGAGCGGGCGGGGCTTTTTGCGATGTTCATGCTCGCAATCTGCCCGTGGCATATCATGATGTCCCGCTGGGGGCTGGAATCCAACCTCGCGCCGGGATTTTTGCTCTTCGGGCTGTACTTTTTCGTCGCGGCGCTGGATAATCCGCGCCGGCTGCCGGTGTCGGCGCTGATGTACGGGCTGAGCCTCTACACCTACGCGACGGTGTGGATATATGTGCCGGTGATGCTTGCGGTGATGCTTATATACTGCATGGCGTATAAGAAGATAAAATTCACGCGCTATTTGGCGCTTTTCGTCGTTATTCTCTTTGTGCTGGCAGTGCCGCTGCTGCTGTTTCTGCTCGTGAACTACGGGTATATCGACGAGATACGCACGCCGCGCTTCTCCGTGCCGAAGCTCCTCTATATGCGCACGGGAGAGATATCGTTCGACGAGAAGGCGCGCAAGCTGGAGATATTCAAGTCCATATTCCTCACACAGGACGACGGCTGGATATGGAGCAGCCCGAAAAAATACGGCTTGTTTTATTATATCACCATGCCGTTTGCGCTGGCGGGCTTGGCGGGGTGCATCGCGCACCTTATCGCGGCATCGCGGCGGCGGGAGTTCTGCCCCGTGGCTCTGCTGCCGGTGCAGCTCATCGTGTGCCTGCCGCAGCTCATTCTCATAAAGGGCAATGTCAACCGCTTCAATATGCTCTTCATCCCGCTTGTCGTCATGGCGGCGCTGGGAGTATATTTTCTCTCAAAACTTACATGGAGACCGGTGCTCGGCGCACTGGCGGCGGCGTATCTCGTGCTCTTCGCGGGGTTTGAGTGCTATTATTTCACGGAGTATGCAAACGATGAAGAGCTGCTGGAGCACTTTTCCTATGGGCTTGAGGACGCGCTGAAGCTTGCGTGCGAAAAGGGGGATATCGTATATGTCGATGAGAACGAGTATTATACAAAGGTTCTCTTTTATACAAAGACTCCCGTCACGACGTTCCGCGACACGGTGCAGTATCTCTATTACCCCACGGCGTATCTCCACGCGCTGAGCTTTGACCGCTTCCGCTTCTGGGACGACCCCTATGTCCCCGAGGACAACGCCGCCTATATCATTCCAGAGGGGGACAGCCTCGGTCTGCTGGAGTCTGCGGGCTTCACGTTTGAGCTATGCGGGAACTATATCGTGGCATATAAAGAGGGATAAAGCCGAAAAAACGACCGTTCGCGGCCGTTTTTTCATTTTGCAGCTCATATCCGGCTGTGCACGGCGGGAACATTTTTCCTCGACTGCAGTCTAATAACACGCAGCAAACAAACGTATTATAAGCACGGCGTTTTGGCTGCTCTGTTATATTAGGGAAAGGATGTGTGCGGCGCGGGAGCCCGCACCGAAAGAAAAGCATGAAGAAGATAGTTATCGCGTTTATCTGCACCGTTCTCACACTGCTGCTGTGCGCCTGCGGCGCGGCGAAGCTCTTGCCCGGCGCGGCAGATATGAAGGAGAGCGAATATAGCGACAGCACCGTCAACGACAAGGTGCAGCTTTTCATCAAGCAGCGCACCGTCACCGACGAGACGGAGAAGCTCACCGTGACGCTGGAAAACCTTACCGACACGGATTACACCTACGACCCCGCGCAGAGGCTGGAGATATACGACGGTTCAAGCTGGCTCATCGTGCCGGATAAGCAGGAGGCAGTTGCTGCGATAATCTACACCCTGCCCGGCGGCGGCACCGATGATGTGACGTTCAACTTCTCCGCGCACTATGACAAGCTCGCCGAGGGGCGTTACCGCATCGTTATCCCCCTCGCTGCGGCGGACGGCAGCCATGCTGTTGCCGCAGCGGAGTTCGGCATAGGCAGGGTCGAAAAATAACGGCAGCATCAAAATTTTATGTGAAATATGTAAAAAAGGCTTGCAACCTCGGACAATATGCTGTAAACTATATTATGTTTACTGAATGTCTGGGGGAACAGGACGATGAAGAAGCTGACAAGGATGCTTGCGTGTGCGCTGCTGTGCTGCGCGCTGGTTTCTGCGCCGGGTGTGACGGCGTTTGCGGAGGGCGATGTCGTGTCCGTCACGGTGGCGGGCGGGGACTCGGTTCTTGGCATATGCCAAAAGCTCGGCGTGGATTTTTACACATATAAGAGCGTTATAAAAACGCTCAACGGCTTTACGAGTGATGCACAGCTCGAAAATATCACCGTGGGGAGCATGCTGTATCTGCCCGCCTCAAACGAGCGCGCCGCGTATCTTACGCAGTCCTTCGCCGCGACCGGCACAGGCACGACCACGGCAGCGGCATCAGGCACGACCGCAGGAACGATCACATCTGCGGCGGCGGTCAGCAGCACGGCGACGGCAGCACAGACGAGCTGGCGCAATCAGGTCTACCCGTCCTATTGGAACAGCGGCACTGTCACGACCGGCACGGGTACGGCTACGGCTACGACCGGCAGCGGCTCATCCGTCGCGCTTGCCACGGGCGACACGGTGAAATACTACATTGTCCGCCGCACTATTCAGAGCGGTGAAACGCTCACCGGCATATACAGCGCAATGGGGCTCAACTGCAACACGTTTTCTTCGCAGATACTCAAGCTCAACAAGCTCTCCAACCTCAACAAGATACGCGCGGGGCAGAGCCTGCTGCTGCCCGTGACGAGCGCTGACGCGCCCGTGTACACCGTGGTGGAGCACAAGATAGTCTCCGGCGAGACGGTGACTGGGATATGCTCCGCCTACGGACTGAGCTACAGCTCGTCCAAATCCATGCTGGAATTTCTCAACCCCGACATGAACTTCGATCGCATCCGCGTGGGCGCGTGCATATATCTCGCGGTAAAGAATACAGCAAGCGCTTGAGCCGGTTTCAGATACAGTATAATATAACAAAAAAGCTCTTGACAATGCGGAAGATGTTTGCTATAATACGCCGTGAGTTTTGGCTTGGTTAAAAACGAGCCGACGCAAAAAGAGTCGAAAATGAGTAATTTTTCGTAATTGGGGGTTGACAAAAATGAATATTGCCTCCATAATTAGACAGACAGACAGACAGACAGACAGACAGACAGACAGACAGACAGACAGACA
>CAVGKI010000121.1:0-6087 GCA_963629655.1 Butyricicoccaceae bacterium
ATCAGGGGCCTTCGCTCATCTTCATGACGCTGCCGCAGGTGTTTGTGAACATGTCGGGCGGGCGCTTCTGGGGCACGCTGTTCTTCCTGTTCATGGTGTTCGCCAGCTTCACCACGGTGCTCGCCGTGTTTGAGAATATCCTCGCCATCTGCATGGACACTTTCGGCTGGAGCCGCAAAAAGGCAGTCGTGGTGAATTTCGCCGTCCTCGCGCTGGCAAGCCTGCCGTGCGTGTTCGGCTATAACATCTGGAGCGATCTGCATCTCATCGGCGGGCGGGATGTGCTCGACAGTGAGGACTTCATCGTCAGCAACCTGCTGCTGCCGATAGGCTCGCTGGTGTATCTGCTGTTCTGCGTGAGCAAATGGGGCTGGGGCTTTGACAAGTATATTGCCGAGGTCAACCGCGGCACGGGGCTCAAGCTCTCCGCCAAGCTCAAGCCGTACTTCCAGTGGGTGCTTCCCGTGCTGATAATGATCATCATCGTGCAGGGGCTGATATAAGCAACAGTATCACACGCCCGTGGCAAATGCCACGGGCGTGTTGTTATTATATACTATTATCACTTATTCCTCGCGTTTTCGACGATTATCTGATTTGCCTTGGTCATGCGGATATGGTGGCGTATCGCGTCCGCGCCGACAGCGGCAAGAACATCGTCCACGCTCATTCGATACTGCGCGGCAAGATCACGCGCGGCGCGCTCAAGCTCCTCATCATCGGCGGTTATACCCTCCTCGTCCGCGACGGCGGCAAGCAGAAAGTCCACGCGGCTCAAAAGCTCGGCATATTCGCGCCGCTCGGCGCGCCATGCCTCGCGGGTCTTGCCCTGCGTTTGAAGCCATGCGTTAAACACCTCCTCCGCCATCTGCTCGGCGGGAAGCCCGCCTCTGGCGTAGGCGCGGCGCTCCGCCGCGCGGACAATGTCCTGCGCGTCGGCATCGAGCACACCGTCAAACGACCTTGCAAACGCGCCGATGTCCTGCATACCCATGCCGATGTAGTTCTCCGCCGCCTTGAGCGCTTTTGCCCACTGCTCCTCCTCGGTCAGCCCCAGCGCAAGCTCATCGTTGAGGTCGGCAATGACGGCGCGTATGTCGGCAAGCGTGTTGAGCGAAAGACTATCCAGCAGCTCCGACTGCTTTTCCAGCAGCGCAGTGTCTATCTTGCGCTCAATGACAAGCTCCGGCACGACGACGCGGAGGTTCCTCGCCGCCGCGTGCAGTGCCGCGTCCTCAAAATCCTCGCAATGCCCGATGTCCACCTCAACGCCGAGATACGGACCGAGAATGACCTCCGGCGGTATCGCGCCCTCAAGGCTGACGGCAAGTGAGCCGTCGGTCTGCGCGTCCATAGCGGTGACGCGGGTGTAGATGAGCGGGGCAAGCCCGTTCTCCTGTGCAAGCGCGGCGAGGGCGGTCTTTACCGCCTCCTGCGGCGAGCCAGCCGCGGCGATGTCCTCCGGCGCAAGCAGTATGTCGGCATACACGCTGCCGCGGTCTATTTTGCAGTTTGTTATTGTCATGTTCATTCTCCCGTATTTATTATAGGTATATGTATTTTATAACAGCATTCCCGCCGCGTCAATCGTCTGTTTTGTGGCATATGTATGATTGACGGCGCGGCGCGAAGGTGGTATATTCATCAAAAAGCGTGAATGGAGATAGATATATTATGTCAACCGAGCTTCCGTTCGGCTCTGCCGATATACTGCTGCCCAAGGCGAATTTTGAGCGCTGGGCGTGCATCGCGTGCGACCAGTTCACCTCTCAGCCGGAGTATTGGGAGCGCGCGGACGCGATAGCGGGCGATGCCCCGTCCGCTCTGCGGCTCATATTGCCGGAGGTTTACCTCGGCGACGGGAACGACGAGGCGCGCATACGAGAGATAAACGACACGATGCGCCGCTATCTCGACGGCGGCGTCTTCAACGAATACAAAAACGCCATGATTTGCACCGAGCGCACCCAGCCCGACGGGCGCGTGCGGCGCGGCATAGTGGGCGCGTTCGCCCTCGCCCATTACAGCTATGAGCCGGGGGCAAAATGCCTCATCCGCCCGACGGAGGGGACGGTGCTTTCGCGCATTCCGCCGCGCGTCGCGATACGGCGCGACGCACCGCTTGAGCTGCCGCACATCATGGTGTTCATGGATGACCGGCGGCGCGAGATAATAGAGGGGATAGACACGTCACGGCTAACAAAGCTCTACGACTTTGAGCTGATGCTCGGCGGCGGGCATCTGCGCGGCTGGCTCATAGACGAGGCGGAGCAGCAGCGCATACTCGCCTCCCTCGCACGGCTGGAGGCGGAGAGCGGCGCGGATGGCGACAGGCTTCTCTTCGCGGTCGGCGACGGCAACCACTCGCTCGCCACGGCAAAGGCAGCAGCTGAGGTCATCGGCACGGACGCTGCGCGCTATGCGCTGGCGGAGCTGGTGAACATCCACAGCGAGGCGATAAGCTTCGAGCCGATATACCGCGTGCTGTTCGACGCGGACACGGCGGACGTGCTGCGCGCGCTGCACGCGGCGTTCCCGGCGCAAGGCGGGCGCGCGGTGGAGTATGTCACGCGCGGCGGGCACGGGCGCGTGTATGTCGCGGGGCTGGAGACAGGCGAGATACAGCGCTTTATCGACGGCTACATTGCATCGCACCCCGCTGTGCGCGTGGACTACATCCACGGGGAGGACACCGTGCGCACGCTGGCGGCGCAGGAGGGCGCGGTTGGCTTCCTGTACGGCGGGATAGGCAAGGACGAGCTTTTTGACTATGTGCGCGAAAACGGCATACTCCCGCGCAAGAGCTTTTCCGTCGGTCACGCCGAGGACAAGCGCTACTACGTCGAGGCGCGGCGGATAAGATAACAAGATACGACCCCGACAGGGACACGGTGGTCTCTGCCGGGGTTATATTTTATCTCAATATCTTTCTTACCGGCACACGCAGCAGTGCCACTCCTCCTCACTCGTGTGGGAGATGATTTCAAACCCGCTGCGCTCAAGTGCGGTGCGCACCTCGTCCGCGCGGTCGTCGATGATGCCGCTGCATATGAACACGCCGCCCTCCGCCATGAATGAGCGCGCGCAGGCGGCGAGCGCAATTATCACATCAGCCACGATGTTTGCCAGCACAAGCTGATACCCGCCGCCGAGCGCGCGGCGGAGAGCCGCGTCCTTGATGATGTCCCCCGTGTAAACGCGCATTTTGTCCGCGCCGATGCCGTTGAGCGCGGCGTTCGCCATCGCCGCTTCGGGCGACATGGGGTCAACGTCGCACCCGGTGTTCGACTCCGCCCCCAGAAGCAGTGCGCCTATGCCGAGTATGCCGCTGCCGCAGCCGAGGTCGAGCACGCGCACGCCGGACGCGGCGTAAGCCTCCAGCGCGGCGAGGCACAGCTTCGTCGTGGGGTGGCTGCCCGTGCCGAAGGCAATTCCGGGGTCGAGGCGGAGCGGAACGCGCCCGTCATTCGGCGCGTCCATCCACTCCGGCACAACAATGAGCTTTTCGCCGACCTCTATCGGCTCATAGCAGTCGCGCCAGCTATTCTCCCAATCCTCGTCGGCGGTGTAGGAGGAGCTTGCCTCCGGGTATGCCGCCTTTATGCGCGCGAGCACCGCCTCGCCCGCCTCATCATCCGTCAGATAGCACTTTATGCGGCTCACGCCCATGTAGGACTGCTCCAGCTCTGCGTCAACATAGTCCCAATATTGGCGGTTATTTGCAAGAAAGCTCTGAAAATCCGTCTCATTCTCTATCACAAAGCCCTCCGCGCCGAGCGCGGCAAGCTGTTCACAGCGCGCGTCAAGCTCCTGCTCCGGCGTGTCGATGCTGACCTCAATATAACGCATATGTTCCTCCAACGTCAAATGTCTTCTTGTATATTCTAGCGCATAAGGGCGCGATTGTCCAGCACAGGTCAAGCATTTTCAATGTCCTTTCGGCAAAATAAATAAACTTCGCACGCTTGATAATTTTTTCTCAAATGGTGCTTGACATTTTTTAATCAAGGATATATACTGTGCTTGTAAGTTAGATAATAAACAAACAAGGTTAGAGCTTAAATTCATCGGACACTGTGTGTCCGGCAGGTATCGGGTGTTGTATTGGGAGGTATGAATATGAATTGCCCTTGCTGCGGTAAAGAAATGGTCATGGATGCCCACACCAAAATTGATAAGCTTATGTGCTATAACTGCGGTTATGTCGAGGGGCGCGCTGTGCCCGCCACACGCCTCGGCAAGAGAATGTACCGCCATAAGCTCGTGCGTTCGTTCAGCATGAATGACGCGCTGGCGTTTATTTCAAAGGGGCTCGGGCTTGGCGGCTCTTCCCTCACCTCGCCCCACCGCTGATAAGGCGGCATTCAATACTGTTTGTTGTGTATCCCTTTGTCCACCGACACAAGTCAAGCCCTAAAATGAGCTTGACGGAATAAAAATTTGCTTTCTTTAATGGCGATTAAAATAATAGCATTTTACATTTGAAAGCAATTGCCCCGCCGCCGACGGGGCAATTGTTTCGCGAGGTGTGACGCTACCAAACCATAGCATATCTCAACAGACGCAATACGCCCTCCCGCAGAACACGGGAGGGCGTTATCCCATTTTGCTACATTTCGAATGCCGTGCCGCAGCGCTCGGCAGGGCGACTGCACAGGGCTTCATAGTACAGCGCATAGGTCAAGCCGAAGTACGGCGTTGTATAAATGCTCACGAGCCAGCCTATCATGACGAGGTTGGAGAGAATTATCCAGCCGATGAAGCTGAAATCCAGCACAAAAAGCTCCCACTTGTGTCCCGCCATCATGCGCTTACTCTCGCGGATGCAGTCCATCACGGACATTTCCGGGTGATCGATGAGCAGGTATATCGCCTGACGGTATCTGTATGCGGCAATTATTCCCGGCACGATGAGCAGCAGCGACCAGAGGAAAACGAATATGCCGGTGAGGATGTCCAGCAGTATAACGCGCCAGAAAATTGCAAAGCCGTCCAGCAGGTTCTCATAGCACGCGGCGGTGCAGCGCACCGTGTTGAGCAGAAAGATGATGAACCCTGCCGTCATGATGCCGGAAACGATCTGAAGCGCCAAGTCGATAAGATACGACGAGGCGGGCGGCATATAGTCGGACAGATACAATGCGGCGTAGTCATAGCGCCCGCTCTGCACATGGGCAAGGATCTGTTCAATGTCGTTTTGGGTCAGGTTCGCGCCCAGCAGACGTGCCGACAGCAGACTCAGCAGCACCGTCACGGCGAGATACAGCAGCCCCACGCCTATCGGAGAGGGCTTTGCCCCGGAGATGAGCGCCTTTGCGCGCTTCTTGAGCGACACACGGTCAATATTCATGTGAATATGCACTTCCTTTTTTAATCAACGCTTTTTCCTGTTGTACTGCGCAGCTTCTCATCCGCCCAGTGGAAGAAGTATGGCACAGAGCAAAACAGTGCGCCTGCTTGAGTCGCCCATCCATAGTTTGGACAAGCTTCTCAATGGCGAACATCTGCGTATCGAACCTTTTGCTATTTTTTCTTCATAATACCATGAAACGCTACGCAAAGCAAGTAATTTCTGCGCGCCATCACGACAAACGCATAGCAAAACACGGAATGCCCAAGATGCGCTTTCACGATCTGCGTCACAGCTGCGCCAGCTTGCTGCTGGCCAACGGCGTGCCGCTGAAGCAAATCCAGGAATGGCTCGGCCACTCGGATTTCAGCACGACCGCCAATATTTATGCCCATCTCGACTACAGATCCAAAATATTTTCTGCGCAGGCAACGGAACAAGGAATGCTTCTTCCGAGATCAGATGATTTCGGGAGTCGCTGGGAAAATGTAACCGAGCAGGGCGAGATAACATGATCGGATTCAAACCCGGTTTTCGACTAAAAACGCGCCGTTCTAACACGAAAAATCGGCAAATTCAAGGAGCCAGGCAAAAAAGGAAAGTCCAGCAAACCCTTGAGTTTACTGGACTTTTTTGGCGGAGAGGATGGGATTCGAACCCATGTGCGATTGCTCGCAAACTGATTTCGAGTCAGCCCCGTTATGACCACTTCGATACCTCTCCATGTATGTTAACTC
>CAVGKI010000122.1:0-5971 GCA_963629655.1 Butyricicoccaceae bacterium
AGGCTGTGCAGTGCCATCAAGCGCTGCCGCGGCTTTGCGATGGTCTCTTACAATTACCGTGACGAAATCTTGGACATCTACAAGGACTTCTACATATTCCGCACCAAGCGCCCGAACTCGATGTCACAGACCGCGGGCAGCGAATACGAAGAAGTCATCATCACGAACTTTGATCCTCTGCTCTGCACCTCGCAGCTCTCAATATTCACAAGAAACTCAGACATGGGAGTCGAGCTTGTACACGAACCGGAACTGCCTTGGGGTTTGACAGAGGACGGAAAGATCATTTTTATGGAGGATAGCCAATGAAATTTGAAATACCGGCAAGCCAGAGAGATTTGAAGATAACGAAAACCGTATTAGCATTGAGCGGCATTGCCGACGCTGAGACATATGAGGTGTTCACCACACCGAATGCAGTCGTCGTTATAGACGGCCAGATGACTGCAAAAGAACTCTTCTCCGCGGCAACAAGTCTGCGTCTGCTTGCAAGCGATCTGCTGATGCAGCTTGCGAAGTCCTGCGACGATGTGTGCGAGAGCTGCGATGAAAGCTGCATTGAAAGGCTGCTCGGCGGCGGGATAGATGCAAGCTGCTATGAGTATGCCGCAAAGTTCAGACCTTGCGGGAACGAGATAATGTCTAATGCTTATGACATGGCGGAGGCGACTTACGATGAGCTCATAGCACGCGGCTTCTGCCTGTATGATCTGTTCAGGCACTACATAGAGGGAGACATTGTCTATGGCAAATAACATTCCGCTTTATACTGCGTCCCGCGAGTATGCCAGAGCTCACGATGAGATTCCGCTCTGGCGCGAGAGCATCAATGAGAACATACGCTGCAAGCAGGCCATCGAAGATGCCATCCGGCAGAGCTTTGACGGCATGTATCTCAAACCGGATTGCGCCGAAAGCATCATCCAAGAATTCGGCTTTGACCGTGTGGAGTACGTTCTCGCCAACACTTTGCATCAGCTCAAATATGACGGCAGGTTCAGTTGGTCAAATAAAGAATGGGGTGAAAACATTGAGATACCTGACGACCACCGCAATTGCGAATTCTGTGTCGGCTCTCATCCGGCAGTTCTGGACGGCTTCATCACCGAATACAGAAAAGCCGCAGAAGAACAAAGCGTTGAATTCGGAGAAATGCAGCATGGATAAAGAGCTGTGCTCTGAACTGGAACGGCGCATAGACCGAGAGTTTGCAGAGTATGAGGATGCTATGACTGAGCACAGCGCGGCCTATGTCTTTGCCAAGTGCGGCGAGATAAACGCCATGTGTACATGCTATAACCTGCTCACCATAAAGCTCGTTCAGGCAGAAGATATGCCCTGCATCGAGTATCTCGCTCGCTTCCGTCAGCCGCTCAAGGTCGTCTGTGACGAGTGGATAAAGCTTGACCGCAAACATGAGGAGGCATTCAATTCGGTGCTCCAAGCGCTCATGGAATCCGGCTCGGCAGAAAGCCGCAGCGATTTCGACCCGGATTGGGTCGTCAAACATTGCTCTCAGGCTATGCACTGAGGGCTATTTTTATTTCAGGAGGAAAAACCAATGCGCAGAAAAAAGATATATTCAGTTCTCATCATGACGGCGGTGTTTGTCTCGCTGCTGTCCGTCCCAGCCTACGCCAGCGGGGACGTTGCCGGGGCGGTCGAGAGCACGTGGTCGACCGCATCTCAGCAGATAAAAACCGTTGTGGACAATGTCGTCTTCCCCGCAATCGACCTCATCCTCGCCGTATTTTTCTTTGCCAAACTGGGGACGGCGTATTTCGATTTTCGGAAGACCGGACAATTTGAATGGACTGCACCGGCTATTCTTTTTGCCTGTCTCGTCTTCACTCTCACCGCTCCCAATTACATCTGGGGCATCGTCGGGCTGTGAGAACTTGCAGCCGAGAGAGGCGGTGATGATCAATATTTATATGGGATTTTGTCTCGTCGAAGATACTGGATGAGATACTCGACTGGCTCTACTGCCAGATCGTAGGCTTCCTCGGAAACTTCTTCGCTGAGATGGGCAGCATGGGCGCAGAGCTGTTCGAGATGAGCTGGGTGCAGGGCATCGTGCAGTTCTTCAACTACCTTGCGTGGACGCTGTACGTCATCGGCCTCATCGTCGCATGCTTTGAGTGCGGCATAAACTACGCCGGAGGCAAAGGCGACATCCGCGCCGTTGCCCTCAATGCCATCAAGGGATTCATGGCGGCGAGCCTGTTCTCCGTTGTCCCAGTCAGACTGTACCAGCTCGCTATCTCCCTACAGGCTGAGTTCACCTCCGGCATGACCGGCTACGGAACGTCTATCGGTGAAGTCGCGGCGAACATCATTCAGGAGTACAAAGAGATAGAAACTGTCGCCGACCTTGTTTTGAAACCCATCTCCGGCTTTGAAGCAGTAACAAGCCCCATCATGGTGATCGTCTGCATCATCATGATGGCGTATGCCGTAATAAAAGTGTTCTTTGCCAACCTCAAACGCGGCGGCATATTGCTCATCCAGATCGCAGTCGGCAGCCTGTATATGTTCAGCATCCCGCGCGGAGGTATAGATGCATTCGTCCAGTGGATGAAGCAGGTCATCGGTGTGTGCCTCACAGCATTTTTACAGGCGACGATACTCATTGCGGGACTGCTTGTGTTCAAGGAGCACGCGCTCCTCGGCATCGGGCTCATGCTCTCGTCGAGCGAGATAACTCGCATCGCCGGAGCCTTCGGTCTCGACACAAGCACGAGAGCAAACATCATGAGCGCAGTATATACGGCACAAACTGCTGTCCATACCGGCAAGGCCATAGTTCAGGCGGTGAGCAAGTGATGCTCACGCTCGGAAGTTTGTTCGACGGCATAGGCGGCTTTCCTCTCGCTGCTGTGAATAACGGCATCATGCCCTTATGGGCGAGCGAGATAGAACCGTTTCCCATTGCCGTCACATCGAAGCACTTTCCCCAGATGCTCCACTTGGGGGATATAACTAAGCTGAACGGAGCGGAGCTGCCTCCGGTAGATATAATAGCCGGAGGCAGCCCGTGTCAGGATCTCTCAGTCGCCGGCGCAAGAGCCGGTTTAGCAGGTGCGCGCTCCGGACTCTTCATGGAGCAGATACGGATCACAAAGGAGATGCGAAATGCAGATATACTACGAGGACGATCAGGCGTGTCTGTTCGACCCAGAATGTTATTATGGGAAAACGTTCCCGGAGCCTTCTCCTCAGGTGAGCCGCCCAGCGAGGACTTCAGGATCGTCCTTGAGGAGATTATTAAAATATGTGTACCCAACATATATGTTCCTCGACCTCACGCCGGGAAATTCCAATCTGCTGGGTGGATACGAGTGGGAGATACGCTCTCCGTGGGCTGGCGAGTTACCTCTTCTCAACACTGGGGTGTCCCCCAAAGAAGAGCGCGAATCTTCCTTGTCGCAGATTTTGGAGGACTCACCGCACCCAAAATATTATTTAAGCCCGAAAGCCTGCCTGGGTATACTGCGCCGAGCGAAGGTTCGTGGAAAACCGCTGCCGAAAAGATTGGAAGCTGCTTTGCTGGCGCAGGCGGGCTTGAGTGACGGTGAGGATATAGACACAGATATCCATGCTTACCATATAAACCAGAGGAATGAAGGGATAGACCTGCACGGCATCGCAGGGGCGCTGATGGCTACGCAGAACCTCCAGATGCAGACCTTCGTTGCGGGGTTCAGTCCGGGCGCTGGCAGCTCGGCTGGGAACGTCGGCTATACCGAAGATGTTGCACCGACGCTCAAGAGCGCCGATGGCGGCAACACCACTCCGGCGATTCTTAGACTGTACGAGAACCACGGAATAGACAGCCGGTACAAGGGGCCGTTCGACGTTGCTCCCACGCTCTCCGCGAGAGCCGGTACAGGCGGGAACAACCTGCCGCTCGTTGACGATACGCCGCTGTGCATTGCCGGAAACGTGATCGACCGCCAGCCTCAAAACGGCGGCAACGGCAACGGGGTCAGCGAGGACTTGGCGTATACGATCACCACAACTGACAGGCACGCGATCTTTGCCCGTCAGCGTGTGGATGTTTTTCAGGAAGATGATGTGGCAAGCACCCAAAGCGCCAGACAGTACAAGGACGCGACCGATCTTGTGTATGACAGCTCAAAGCCGTTTGCGTATCTCATCCGCAGGCTCACGCCGCTGGAGTGCGAACGCTTGCAGGGCTTCCCCGACGGCTGGACAGATATCCCCGGCGCGTCTGACTCAGCCCGCTACAAGGCGCTCGGCAACAGCGTCGCTATTCCATGCGTGGACTATATAATGCATGGTGTCGCCGCGGCACTGAATGGTTCAGATTTGTAATCATCCTGCGCCTATGCTATACTTCTCCATGTACTCAGTAACCGTTTGGAGGAGTATCCATGATCATAATAGTTGTACTTACCATCGCCGCACTTATTGTCGCTGCGGCATATATATGTTACAGACTCGGTTTTTCCGTGCCGAAGCAGACCGAAGCCGACCTGTTCAAATTCCCCAATACGGAGCAGTATGCGCCGTTCCATGATGAGATGACGTCGATGGTGAAAGCCGCGCTTGCGATACCGTATGAGGATGTCTGGATCACATCGAGCGACGGACTGAAGCTGCACGGCAAGTGCTATACTTCAACGCCTGACGCTCCGGTGCAGATCATGTTCCACGGCTACAAAAGCGGTGCTGAACGGGATTTCTGCGGCGGGCTTCAAGTCGCGGTACAGGGTGGCTTCAATGTGCTGCTGGTCGACCAGCGTGCGCACGGCAAAAGCGAGGGCAAGTGTCTGACCTTCGGTGTAAAGGAACGTTATGACTGTCTTGCGTGGATCAACTATGCTGTTGAACGCTTCGGCAATGACACGAGAATTTTCCTTTACGGTATGTCCATGGGTGCGGCAACCGTGCTTATGGCAAGCGGGCTTGAGCTTCCGAATAATGTGGTCGGCATCGTCGCTGACTGCGGGTACACTTCCCCAGCGGCTATTATAAAGAAAGTCCTGCGAGAGCAGCACTATCCGATTTTTCCGGTATATTATCTTACGCGTCTCGGCGGTATGCTCTTCGGCGGATTTGACCTTGAGTCTGCGTCGGCGGTAGATGCTCTCGCGCACTGCAAGACTCCGGTACTCTTTATCCACGGCGGGGACGACCGCTTCGTTCCCTGCGAGATGGGACAAGAGAACTATGAGCACTGTGGCGCAGAAAGCAAGAGGCTGCTCATAGTACCCGGCGCTGGGCACGGTCTCAGCTACATGATAGACCGCAAGGCATATCTGGATACGCTCAATGCCTTCATAAAGTCCTCGCTCGGATGAACTTGTTGCATCTGCTTCGTTTTGCCGATGATCTTCATTGCTTATGATGAATAGCTTTGTGCCGGAGCTTCGGGTATACTTCGCTTGCGAAAGCGGAAAGGAGACAAGCTCATGGACGAAAAGAAGAAAAACCTATGTGCCATGATTCCAGAGTCGCTGCACATCAAGGTGCGCGAGGAACAGGAGCAGCTGGCGCTGACACTGAGCGAGTACGTCGAGAAGATCATCAGAGAACATTTTGAGGGAGGCAAAACAATGGCAAATGGAACAAGGACACTGGCGCTGCAGATACCGGAGGAACTCTTCGTGAGGATCAAGGAGCATCTGAGCAAATACGGTCTGACGCAGAAAGAGTTCATAATCGGGCTCATAGAGGCTGCGCTCACCGACGCCGCAGATGCGGAAGCAGCAGAGACAGAATAAAAAGGCATACATCATCAAAGCCGT
The DNA here is from genome assembly GCA_963629655.1 of Butyricicoccaceae bacterium. GTDB lineage: Bacteria > Bacillota > Clostridia > Oscillospirales > Oscillospiraceae > Limivicinus. Next base: position 5,775 of record CAVGKI010000122.1, read on the forward strand.
CGTGGGAGACCACGGCGGCAATTTTATTCAGGAGGCACACAATGTACATCTACCCGGATAACCTCGCGGCCAAGGCGACGCTCTGGCTGTGGGAACTCAAAGACCTTGCCATCATAGGCATTGGTTTTCTCATCGGCATATTCTCACTCGTGCGCACGGGCGCACTGCTGCCTCTGGCACTCGTTGTCGCCTACGGC
>CAVGKI010000123.1:0-5963 GCA_963629655.1 Butyricicoccaceae bacterium
GAGAAAATCACTATGGATTTTTTCTTAGGTGTCCAACTTCATTATGCAATCAACCGATGAAAAAGAAAGGCACGGCTATTCTTGAAAACCAGTTTTGAATGAAATAGTTAAGCAGCACTAGCAGCGCGTTATCAGTATTGCCGAACGGGACAACGTGTATTGACACCACCAGTATCGCGCATATGAATTTCGCCAGATCAACAGCGTTATACTCGGTCGGTCGGTCGGTCAACTCAATTATTGGTGAAGCGTTCATTTTTTCAACCCTCTGCATGTAAACTTTTGATACTGCTATTCGAGTAAAATCTTTAATTTTAGCCGGATAATAATATTAGCGGATGCGCGAACAATATAGAAAGAATAACACATAATTTGCCTATGCGCAATATGATTTTCAGCGAACAGTCAATGCGCGCCCAAGGCGGAATGTGGTATATAGTATGAACATCGGGTAAATTCCGTGAATTTATGCTTGTTATATCCGTGTGCCGGTGGTATATTTACACGCGGAGAAAACAAAACCACTTGGGAGGGAAGAACAGATGAAGAAATTCATTGCAATGCTTATCGCGGTGTGCCTTGCGTTCGCCGTGTTTACCGGGTGCGAGCAGAGCAGCGCGCCCGCTGCGGAAAATACCGCCGCGCCGGAGGACGCGGCAGCCGCAGCAGAGACTCCTGCGGAGGAGAGCACCGATGCCGCCGAGGCTTCGCCCGCCGTCGAGACGAAGAGCGTTGACTTCGATGCGCTCTATGCCTCGCATGAGCCGGACGAGATAGTTGCCAAAATAGGCGGGTACGACGTGACATGGGAGGATTATTTTTACTGGCTTTATATACAGGCAAGCCAGATAGACGATTACTTTTCCCAGATGTCCGCCTACTACGGCATAAGCTATAGCTGGGACGACCCGTACACCGAGGGCGACGAGACAACCTATGCCCAGCTTACCGTTGAAAACGCCGGCGAAATGCTCGGTCAGGTCTACGGGATAGAGGACTACGCCGACGAGCACGGCGTGACGCTCTCCGCCGCCGATGAGGAGGAGATCGCCGAGACCATAAAGAGCGACATGACCGCCGTCTGCGGCGAGAATGCCACGGATGAGCAGTTCGACGAGGCGCTTGCCGAGAAACACCTCCCGCGCGATATGTATGAGCGTATGTGCCGCATCAACTACCTCTACAACGCGGGTCTGACCGCCGAGTACGGCGAGAACGGAGATAAGCTGAGCGATGAGGAGGCTCTTGAATATCTCAAGGAGCACGGCTACCTCTCCGCAAATCATATACTGCTCATGACCATAGACCCCTCCACGGGCGAGAGTCTGACGGAGGAGGAGATAGCCGAGAAGAAGACGAAGGCGCAGGAGATCGCCGACGAGCTTGCCGCGATAGACGACCCGGACGAGCTTGCCAAGCGCTTTGCCGAGCTGAAGGAGGAATACTGCGAGGACAGCGGCAAGACCGCCTACCCCGACGGCTATGTTTTCACCGAGGGCACGATGGTCAGCGAGTTTGAGGACGCGGTGAAGGCGCTCACGGCGGGCGAGGTGTCCGGCGTGGTGGAGTCCAAATACGGCTACCACATCATCATGCGCCTTGCCGACGACCCTGACCGCGCCGTGACCGACAGCTCAAACGGGAGCAGCGCGCGCTTCCTCGCCGCCAGCGAGAAATACGCCGCCGAGGTCGAGGATTATATCGGCAAAATCAAGGTGGAGTACGCCGACGGCTTCGAGGTCAACATCTCGGATTTCGTGAAGTAAAATATGTTATAATATAGAAAAACGCTGTGAGTGAAAATTCACAGCGTTTTTCTTATCCTTCCCGCGATATATACCCCCGGCAGCAGCACCAGTGCCACGGCGAGATTCGCCGGCGGAATAATGCGGCGCGACCAGAGATCGAGCGCCGTCGGCTCTCGCGCAATGACGAGCGCAAGGGCGACGCAGCCCGCCGCGCACAGCCATATCACCCAGCGCCCGCCTTGCAGGGACAGCGGCTTTTCCCCGCCGACGGGCGGACGGTGCCCCATCATCAGCCGCAGACAGCGCTGCGCCGCGAGAAGGCAGGTCGAAATGACCGCAAAGTCCGAAAACACCCACAGCGACACGACCAGCGCCTCTGTCCGTTCGAGATTTTTGAAGAACACGAGGTTTTTCACCAGCATAAAAAACGGGTGCGTCAGGCGGGCGCTCAGCTCCGCCCCGAACGTGCCGATAATATCTGCCAGCAGCCATGTCAAAAGCGCCGTCGTACCTACGCCCCACATCAGCGCCGCGCGCAGCCCGCCGCCTGCCTCGCGCCGCAGCCCCGGCAGAAAGCACAGCGCGTACAGCGGCAGCACCGTCACATCCAGCGTGGCAAGCGCGCCCTCCGCCGCGCCGGGCAGGTCAAGCAGTGTTATCGGCAGCAGGTTGTCCCGTTCCAGTGAGAACAGCGCAAAGAACAGCACGACAAACAGCACGCCCAGCACCGTCACAAGAAAAATGTTCGCCGCGCGCACGAGCGTGCGCGCACAGTCAAGCGCCGCAATGAGCGCGAGCGCGCCCATCGTCACAATGAACAGCTCCGCCCCCGCGTTGGGGTACATCGTGGTGACTATGCGCTCCGCGCCGGAGCGCAGCGTGAAGCTGCCGTAGAGCAGAAACCACGCCGCGAAAAGCCCCAGCACCGCCCGCGCCGTGCGGTGCCCGAGCGCGCGCAGCACAAGCTCGCCCATGCCCTCGCCGTCGCTGCGCCGAGAGAAAAATGAGTGAATGAACCATATATATAATAGTATGCCCGGCAGCGCCAGCGGTACGGACACCCATGCCGCGCGCCCGGCGATGCGCGCTGCCGCCCCCGGCACGAGGCGGAGCGCCGGCGCGAGGAAAAACACCGTGCACGCCGCATAAAGCTGCCGCCGGTTGAAGCCATGGTCTGTGTTCACGTGTTCACCACCTGCTGTACGGATCTGCGTATATCGTTGGAGTGGGTCAACTGCCCCTTTACCGCCACGCGCATTTCAAGCTCGCCGAGATACGAGGCAAGCGGCAGTGATAGCCGCCTATATAGTGTCGGTTCGCTCTGCTCCGCGGCGCTGCCGAGGGCGAGAAAGTCGCTCTCCAGCCGTGCCGACAGGCGCAGCACCCGGCTTATCCGCTCCGTCACATAGCTCTCAAGCTGCTCGGTGAGATAAGCGGCGTAGTCCACGCTGTCCAGATCGGCGCGCCCGCCCGCCTCCAGCACCGTCGCGCTCACACTGGCGCGAAAATCTATGCGGGTGAGCGTCCCGTCGCTTGCCCAGCGGGGTATGATGTCGCACCCGCCGTCCGTTATCTCCAGCGTCACCGTCTCGCCGCCGCGCCCGGGGACAACGATGTCGCTCACGCGGACGGTGTTTTTGATGAAGTCCACGCCCAGCGCGTCCTCAAGACCGATGAACGCCGAGAGCTTCATATCCTGCATGACGGCGTAGCCCGCCGCGGCTGCGGTCGCGCGCGGTGTCGCGGCATCGGTGCCGCTGCTGTCGCTGCCGGATGCGCCGTCGTCCGTGCTCTGCTGTATGCTCGGCGCGTATTCCAGCGCGCCGACAAGGGCGCTGCCGTGGCGCAGCGTCTCGCGCGCAAGGTCGGAGACGGAGTATGCCGTTGCGCCCCGGTCGTCGAGGTATTCGCGCACGCCGCTGAGTATCTCGGCGATGCCGTTGTCGTCGTCGCCGGTCTGCGCCATGAGGCTCTCGGCGGTGCTGCCCTTTATAATATATATAGGTATATCCATGCGGATGCGCGGCGCTTGGCAGATGTAGTTGACGTATTCGCCCACGCCGCGCTTTGCCGCGTCCTCGCCCACGAGCACGGCGCTGATGTGCGAGAAGAAGAGCGATTCCTCAAAGGAGTAGTTCTGCGCGCGCTCAAATGCGGAGGCGATGCTCGCCCCCGTCACGCGCAGACGCACCGGTGCTTTGCCGCGCTCGTTGTCCGCGCCCGACGCGAGGGAGAGTACGATGCCCGCCTCCGCCGCGTCCAGCCCCATCGTGCGTATCACCAGCAGCTCCTCCATCTCGCGATAGTTGGAGTATACCGACGCGCAGGAGGTGAGCGAGGGCAGCATGCTCAGCACGAGCAGAACGGAGATAAGCCGTCTCATCTCTGCCGCCTCCTGTCCGGCGCGCCGACGAGCGGGTCGCGGTATTTGTCCCGCCTTTTCGGCAGACGTACGAAAAGCCGCAGCAGCCCGCCGGGCATACCCTCGCTCAGCGGCGCGGTGTAGTTGCCGCCGAAGCTGTCCATGCGCGCGAGCAGAAACACGATAAGGCACAGCGCCGCCGCCACGCCGAACAGCCCCGCCGCGATCGCCGCAATGACGAGCGCGAAGCGCACAAGGCGCACGGCGCTGCCCATGTCCTGACTGGGCAGGGTGTAGCACGCGATGCCCGACAGCGCCACAACGATGATCGCGATGGGGGACACCACCCGCGCCTCCACCGCCGACTGCCCGACGATCAGTGCCCCGATTATCGACACCGTGTCGCCGATGGGGTTCGGCAGACGCAGCCCCGCCTCCTGCAAAAGCGCGAACGCCACCAGCATGCCAATCACCTCCAGCGCCGTCGAGAACGGCACATCCTGCTTCGCCTCGATTATCGACAGCAGCAGCCGCGTCGGTATCATCTCCTGATGATACATCGCCACCGCCACGTACAGCGCCGGCAGCAGCGCGCTCACCGCAAGCGAGAAGTAGCGCAGCACGGCGATGGCGGTGGAGACGAGGAAGTGAAAATTCATGTCGCTCGTCACGCGCATGAACTCCGCAAACGTCACCGGCACGATAAGCCCCACGGGTATTCCGTCCACCAGCAGCCCCACGCGCCCGTCGAGCAGATACATGGCGAAGCGATCCGGGCGCTCGGTGTGCACAAGCTGCGGAAAGGGGGAGGCGGGCGCGTCCGTTATGCCCTCCTCCAGCAGTCCAAGCGACAAAAGCCCGTCCGCGTCCAGCGTGTCGAGCCGCCGCGCAAGCTCCCGCACCGTCTCCGGCGGGGCAACGCCCTCCACGAACATCACCGCCACGCGTGTCGCGCTCTTGCGCCCGACCGTGCTCTCTGCGACCTTCAGCCTCGGCGAGCATATCCGCCGCCGCACGAGCGAGGTGTTGATGCGCAGCGTCTCCACGAAGGAGTCCTTTGCGCCCTTGAGGGATTTTTCGAGCGTCGGCTCGCTCACACCGCGTATCTTGTCGGATTTCACCTCGAAGCACAGCGCCGTTTGAAGCGTGTCGAATATCACGGCGCAGTGCCCGTGTGTCAGGGCGGAGACGGTGTCGTCCGCCGTGGTGCACTCCCTGACCGAGCAGCTGTATACGCCGCCGCAGAGTATGGCGTAGAGTGCCTGCGCCTCGTCGCGCGCGTTCGCCGCGCGGGCGGACTGCGTAAGCGGGCGCAGCACGCAGCCGGACACATCCCCGCCGGACACAATGCCGTCCAGCCAGCATACGCTCAGCCGCACATTCTTTTCAAGCCCGAACGCGATCTCGCGCATCTCAAAATCGGCGCAGGTCGTGAATATGCCGCGCAGCGCCTTTGCCGTCAGCGGCACATTGTGCTCCGGCAGCCTTATCGGGTGGTAAGGTCCGGATTCATAGCAAGACTTATACATATCGAATAGTGTTTCCCATGTGGTCAAAAACTATGCGGGACACAAGATATAGTGTGTTAGAAGTCTATTAAAAAAATGTTGCGAAAAAGTGAAAAAAGTTGTTGACAAGCAGCGAAAACGGTGGTATATTAGCCAAGCGCTCGAGAGAGCGGCGCAAGTTTCCCTGAGAGCCGAACAGAAAAGCCTGAAGAAATTCAAAAAAATCTGAAAAAAGTTCTTGACAAACGGAAACCGCTGTGCTATACTAAACAAGCTGTCGCCGAGAGGGACAGCGAGGAAAATGTACCTTGAAAATTGAACAATGTAAGAAAAGCTTATGCTAAA
>CAVGKI010000124.1:0-5900 GCA_963629655.1 Butyricicoccaceae bacterium
CTTTTTATGCGTTGCGTAGACTTTTTCAGTGCCCTTATATACCCAAGGCTTTCGACGGCGGCTTATCCAATTTGAGGCGGGTCTTGCCACCCCTCAAGCTCCCCGCTGCTCTGTTATCCGGCTTCAGAGCATATTTCTTTGAAAGTCTGTAATACCGATATTTCGTAATTTGGGAGAACCGGGATATGCTTTTTTCGAGTATGGAATTTTTATTCCTCTTTTTCCCCATAACGCTCGGCATATGCTGCATTCTGCCGCGCGGCGCGCGCAACTACTGGCTGCTGCTGGCAAGCCTCTTTTTCTATGCCTGGGGTGAGCCGCGCTTCGTTATCATAATGATTGCGTCCATCGTGCTCAATTATTTTGCCGCGCGCGGAATCGAAAAGCACGCTCCCGGAAGCCGCGCAAGAAAGGCGCTGCTCGTCGCGGGGATCACGGTCGACCTTGGGCTGCTGTTCGTGTTCAAGTACCTCAACTTTGCCATCAGCACGCTCCACGCCGTCGCTCCCTCGACAGGGGCGTACATACATCAGACCTATATTGCGCTGCCCATCGGCATCTCGTTTTTCACGTTCCAGATGCTCAGCTATATCATCGATGTGTATCGCGGCATTCCCGCGCAGCGCAACATCGCATATCTTGGGCTTTACATCTCGTTCTTCCCCCAGCTCATTGCCGGTCCCATCGTCCGCTACACCACCGTCATGGACGAAATAATGGAGCGCCGTGCCACGCGTGAGGACTTCATGCAGGGCGGGCTGCGCTTTCTGTACGGCTTGAGCAAGAAAATGCTGCTGGCAAACGTGCTGGCAGAGCTGGTGCACTATTCTTTCTCCGCCGTTGACCCCAGCGTGTGCACGGCGTGGCTCGGCTCTGCTGCGTACACGCTTCAAATCTATTTCGACTTCAGCGGTTACTCCGACATGGCGATAGGCATGGGGCGTATGTTCGGCTTCCACTTTCTTGAGAACTTTGACTATCCGTATATGTCGCGCTCCGTGTCGGAATTTTGGCGGCGGTGGCACATCTCGCTCGGCTCATGGTTTCGCGACTATGTGTACTTTCCGCTCGGCGGCTCGCGCGTGAAAACACGCGGGCGGCTGGTGCTCAACCTCGCCGTTGTGTGGCTGCTGACCGGCATATGGCACGGCGCGAACTGGACGTTTATCCTCTGGGGCGTGCTGCACGGGGCGGTCATTATCACCGAAAAGCTCACTGCCCTGCCGGAGCGGCTGAACGGCAGCCGAGGCGGGCGCATATTCGCCCATATATTCACGCTTATCGCCGTCAACTTCGGCTGGGTGCTCTTCCGCGCCGACACGCTGCCCGATGCCGCGCGGTTCATTTCCGCCATGCTCGGTCTGCGCGGCGGGGCGTTTATTGATGGCACCGCGCTCTTCTACCTGCGCGAGTATGGCGTGACGCTGCTGGCAGCGGTGGTGTGCTCCACGCCGGTCTTCAAGCTTCTGCGTGAGCGCGTCTCCGCGCGCGGCGCGGGCGCTGCTGCGGCATACGACCGCGCGTCGTTCGGCGTGCAGCTTGTGCTGTTCGCGGTGTGCGTGTCGTTCCTCGTCATCGGTGCGTACAACCCATTTATTTACTTCAACTTCTGACGGGTGAGCATATGAAAGCAAAAAGGTCGTCCATATCAAAAATCACCCTGCGCGCCGTTGCCGTGCTTCTGGCAGCAGCGCTGGCGCTGTTCATCCTCGCGGATATGCGCCTCGCGGGGAAGCCGCTCGCGCGCCTCATCTCCGGCGAGACGGATTTCAAGGGCTTCACCGGCGAGGTGCACGACGCGCTCGTGTCCGACACCGTGGGCAAGTACGCCTTTGTCAACCTCAACGGGCTGTACTGCAAGCTGACAGGGCGTAGCATCTGCAATCAGATAATGCGCCTGAGCAACGGTATGCTCACAGACCTTGACCCGGAGAAGAAGGATATGCGCCCTGCGGCGGACGCGATTGCGGAGCTTGCCGCGTTCACGGAGGGCGAGGGTGCGCAGCTTCTTTACGTGCTCACCCCCGCAAAAATGGACGCGGAGAACGCGCTTCTCCTCCCCGGAGAGAGCGACCACAGCAACGAGAACGGCGACGAGCTTCTCTCCGCGCTCCGCACTGCAGGGGTCGATACGCTCGACCTGCGCAAAAACCTCGCCCAAACGCCGGAGCAGATAGAGCAATATTTTTTCCGCACGGATCACCACTGGAACTTCACCGGCGCTTTCGAGGCTTACCGCATTATCACCGCCGAGCTTGCCGCGCGCTTCCCGGAGGCGGGCATTGACCTTTCCCGTGCCGACATCTCCAACTGGGAGGCGCATACGCTCAAGGACTGGATGCTCGGCAGTCAGGGCAAGAGAACGGGCATATACTTCGGCGGCACGGACGACATAACGTATTACACTCCCCGCTTCTCTGCCGAAAGCTCCTGCGCCATCCCGGAATACTCCGGCGGCTCGGCATACTACGAGGGCAGCTTTGAGGAGGCGAATCTCCGCGCTGACGAATATATCGCCTCACGCCCGGACTACTTCACCTCAAGCCCGTATGATATGTACATCGGCGGGGAGTACGCGCTCGTGCGCCACAGGAGCGACAGCGCGCCGAGCAAGCTCCGCGTCGTCATCGTGAAGGATTCGTTCGTTCTGCCCGTGCAGGCGTTTCTCTCGACGCAGTTTCAATATATCGACGTGCTCGACCCGCGCTATGACAGCGAGGAAACCGTGGCGGAGCATATCCGCGCCGTGCAGCCCGACATTGTTATTGTCATGCTCTCGGCGCAGAGCGCCGGGTCATACGAGGCGTATGCCGACTTCGGTGTCGCCGCGCTGACGGATTAAAATAAACACAGCAAAGAGGCAGCGCCGCGCCGGGCACTGCCTCTTTGTTATACAGTAGATTTATTGGTTTACACGTTGCCCTGAGCCATCATTGCCTCGGCGACCTTGAGGAAGCCCGCAACATTTGCGCCGACCATGAGATCACCGGGCTTGCCGCACTCGACGGATGCGTCATAGCACGCCTTGTAGATGTTCTTCATGATGCCATGCAGCTTCTCGTCAACCTCGTCAAAGCTCCACGACATACGGATGGAATTCTGGCTCATCTCAAGACCGGAGGTCGCAACGCCGCCGGCGTTGGAGGCCTTGCCGGGGGAGTAGAGCAGACCGTTGGACTTGACGATCTCGATGGCCTCCGGGGTGAGCGGCATATTTGCGCCCTCGAACACCGCCATGCAGCCGTTGTTGACAAGCGCCTGCGCACCGGCAGCATCCATCTCGTTCTGAGAGGCGCAGGGGTGGGCAATGTCGCACTTGACGTTCCAGATGTTCTTGCAGCCCTCGTGGTATTCGCTGCCGGAGACTTCCTCGGCGTACACGCTGATGCGGGCACGGCGGCGCTGCTTGATGTCGAAGAGAATGTCGAGGTTAACGCCGTTGGGGTCATAGATGTAGCCCTGGCTGTCGCTCATTGCGACAACCTTGCCGCCCAGCGCCGTAACCTTCTGCGCACAATACTGCGCCACATTGCCCGAGCCGGACACCACAACGGTCTTGCCCTCATAACTTGTGTTCTTCAGGTGCTTGAGCGCTTCTGCGGAGAAGTAGCACAGACCGAAGCCTGTCGCCTGAGTGCGGGCGAGGGAGCCGCCGAACGGGATGCCCTTGCCGGTGATGGTCGCGCCCTCAAAGCGGTCAACGATGCGCTTGTACTGCCCGAACATATAGCCGACCTCGCGCGCGCCGACACCGATGTCGCCGGCGGGAACGTCGGTGAACTGACCGATGTGACGGTAAAGCTCCGTCATGAAGCTCTGGCAGAAGCGCATGACCTCGCCGTCGGACTTGCCCTTGGGGTCAAAATCGGAGCCGCCCTTGCCGCCGCCCATGGGGAGCGTGGTGAGGGAGTTCTTGAGGATCTGCTCAAAGCCGAGGAACTTCATGATGGAGAGGTTGACGGACGGATGGAAGCGCAGACCGCCCTTGTAGGGACCGATCGCGGAATTGTACTGGACGCGGAAACCGCGGTTGACCTGGGTCACGCCGTTGTCGTCGACCCAGGGGACGCGGAACTCGATAACGCGCTCAGGCTCGACAAAGCGCTCAAGCAGCCCGTTCTTTTCCCACTCGGGGTGCTTGTCCACGACCAGCTCCAGAGATTCAAAAACCTCTCTGACCGCCTGAAGGAATTCCGGCTCATGTGCATCGCGGCGCTCAACGTCCGCATACACCTTTTTCAGATACTCATTGTTCAGCATTTGCTGACCTCCTGTTAATTAAAGTGTTTTCGGAAATACCTCTTTTCCAACGTGTCTTTATTATACTAAATTCAAGCACCGCGAACAATTCGCAATCTGCACAGCTTTTAACGATTTTTTTATGCTGATTGACCAAAGCAACTTTGTCAAAAAAATACCGAAAATTGCTGAAACTATTGCGTTTTCTGCGGAAATAGGGTATGATAAAATATAAACGCAATTCATCATCAATTTAAAGGGGCAACGGGGGGGGCAACGGTATGATTCAAGAAAGCTACGGGGGATTATAAAAAATTTACTTTCAGCAGTGACGTGCTGACGGTGTCGGTGATAACGCTGGGCGCAATGGCGGAGAGCCTAAAATTTCACGGGCGCGAAACGGTGCTGCGCTATGAAAATGCCGAGGGGTATCTTTCCGGCTCGTCCTACATAGGCGCTGCCATCGGGCGCTATGCCAATCGCATCGGCGGCGCGCGCTTTACGCTCAACGGATGAGCACGTCTGCACTGTCTAGCACGGCGAAACGCGGCTTGATGTATACTCAGACTTTCCCGCCGTGCAGATATACACCGCCTTGTCCATGCCCGCCCCGCACCGGGCAAACTGCGGTCTTGCCATCGAGCCGGAGGCGTACCCCGACAGCCCCAACAAGCCGCAGTTTCCGAGCACCGTTCTTCGCGCGGGTGAGCACTATCACCGCCATGCGGAGTATAGGTTCTATGAAATATAAGACGATATATAATGTGAGTGCCGGAGGGCTGATTTTGCTGTCAGCCCTCCGGCGTTGCTTTAGAGAAAATTATAAAAATTATAATTTATGTGAAATATTTTCCCTCGTATCACGTCTATATGGGCAAAGGGGGTTGAGAAATGACAGATACCTCAATAATAGAGCTGTATTTTGCCCGCGCGGAGCAAGCCATTGCGGAGAGCGAGAGCGCCTACGGCGGCTACTGCTACCGTGTGGCAGACGGTATTCTAAATGACCCGGCTGATTCCGAAGAGAGCGTGAACGACACTTGGCTTGCCGCGTGGAATGCGATTCCGCCCACACGCCCGCGTGTGCTAAAGACGTATTTCGGTGCGATTACCCGCCGCATCTCCGTTGACCGTCTGCGCTGCCGCCTCGCCGATAAACGCGGCGGCGGAGAGGCGCTTGTCGCGCTCGACGAGATGGCGGAGTGTATACCGTCGGGCTGGAGCGTGGAGGAAGCCGTCGAGACAAAAGAGCTTGTTCGCGCGTTCAATGCGTTCTTGGCTGCTCAGCCAAAGCTTGAACGGGAGCTCTTTGTTGCACGGTATTGGTACGCATTGCCGGTCGCGGATATTGCCGCAAGGTTCGGCTTGAAGCGCAATACCGTGCTCACAAAGCTGCGCCGCACTCGGCTGCGCCTTCTTGACTACCTTGAAATGGAGGGGCTGCAATGACAAAGGAGCGGTTTTTTGACGCCTTTGGGCAGATAGCCCCGGCGTATATCCTTGCGACCGATGCCGCACTGCGAGGCAGAGGAAAGGTGCGCCGCCGTCGCAGAAGAAGAATTATCCGCACGGTGCTGCTTGCCGCCGCCATTGCGGGGCTTCTGACCGTCACGGCTTATGCCGCCGGGTGGTTCGGACTCTCCGGCAGATTTATCAAGAAC
>CAVGKI010000125.1:0-5874 GCA_963629655.1 Butyricicoccaceae bacterium
GCCATGCCGCTGCCGCGATATTCCGCCGCAACGGCGCAGCGGTGCAGCACACAGTAGGGCATGTCCGCCGTCCATTTGCCGTCGGTTATCTCGTCATAGCACGGCTGCGGCAGCGTTGATAGCGTAAACACCCCGGCGATCTCGCCGCCGTGGAGCAGGACGAAGCACTCCCCGCGTTCAATGTCCGGCGCAAAGTCCGACCATTGGGGGTAAGCGTCCTGCCACTGAGCAACGCGGTGCTTTTTGAGGCTCCGCCGTGCGTCGGCAATAATGTGCATTATGTCCGCCTCATCCGCCGCGGTCGCCGCGCGGTATGTCAGCGGCTCCGTCAGTCTCCTGCGCCCTGCGTCCTTTTTTATCTCGTCAAGCAGCTCAAGGTCGCGCTTATCCGTCAGCGTCAGCTTTGCAAACATATCCGGGCGCTTTGCCATCGTGCGCTCCAACTGCTTTTTGCGCCGCCAGCGCTCCACCTTGCTGTGGTCGCCATTTATCAGCACCTCCGGCACGCGCCGCCCCTCCCAGACCTCCGGGCGGGTGTACTGCGGATATTCCAGCAGTCCGTCCCAGTGGCTCTCCCCGGTGTAGCACTGCTCATCCGCCAGCACGCCGGGGACAAGGCGGCATACCGAGTCCGCCACTGCCATTGCCGCGATCTCTCCGCCCGTGAGCACGAAGTCACCCAGCGAGAGCTCCTCATCCACGCACAGCTCGATAAAGCGCTCATCCACGCCCTCATAGTGCCCGCACACGAGCACGAGGTGGTCATAATCGCGCCGGAGGCGCTTTGCCGTCTCCTGCGTGTAGGGCTGCCCCTGCGGGGACATATATATCACGCGCGAGCGGCGACCCTGCGCCGTGCTCATCACGTGCTCAAGGCAGGATTTGAGCGGCTGCGCCATCATGACGCAGCCAAAGCCGCCGCCGTATGGATAATCGTCCACCTGACACTGGCGGTTCTCCGTGAAGTCGCGTATCTGGACGCAGTTTATCTCCACTATCCCTTTCTTTGCCGCGCGCCCGATGATGCTCTCATGCAGCACGGCATCGACCGTTGCGGGGAAAAGGGTCATTATATCTATGCGCATCTCGCCCGCCATGTCACATCCCCTCTATCAGGTGCACCGTGACAATGCCGCGCTCGGCATCGGCGGCAAGAATGAACTCCGGCACAGCGGGGATCATATGCTCCCGCTCGCCGCGCACAACGTAAATGCGCGAGGCGGGCGTCTCCATTATCTCCTCAAGCGTTCCGACGGCGTTTCCCGCCTCGTCCACGACGGCAGCGCCGATAATATCCTGCAAAAAATACGCGCCGCGCGGCAGAGGCGCGTCGCTGCGGTCAATGCGCACCTCTCTGCCCTTGAGGCGCATCGCGGCGTTGACATCGTTCACGCCCTCAAGCTTTGCGAGCAGGAAGCCCTTGTGCTCCCTCGCGGAGATTATTTTCAGCGGCGCACCGTCAACAAATATGCGCCCGCATTTTTTCATAAACTGCGGCGAGTCGAGCCAGACCTCGACCTTGACCTCGCCCGCGACACCGTGCGTGTTGACGATGCGCCCCGCCTCGATATACTGCTGCTTTTCCATAGGCATATGCGACCCTTGCCGCTCCTCCGTCCGTGGTTGTTATTGAAGCAGCTTATTATAGCACGCCGCACACGGTTTTGCCAAGGACAAGATTCTTTCCGCACCGGCGAGCTTCGGCACCGCAATGCTGCCAAACGGGATGCGCCCATGCTCCGCTTGCTTGGGTTCGATTACATGAACATTGACCTCTCCGCCGGGGCGCGCCGTTGAAAGAGCGCGGAAAAGCGTCGAGTTAACAGTCTGTTACTTGACAATATGCGCAGAAAAGCTTATTATCTGCACAGATTCGGTACAAATAATGAGTAATAAGCGGAAGATCCCCATTATGCTTGGAGGTGTGCGCATGGCGCTTGACTACACACGCATGACGGACGGCGAGCTGCTGGAGCTTTTTCACGGCGGCGACGGCGAGGCGGGCAGTGAGCTTGCCGTGCGCTACCGCCCACTTATAAAGCGCTGCACCCGTCCGTATTTCCTCGTCGGCGGGGACAGCGAGGATCTCATTCAGGAGGGCATGATAGGGCTTGTCAGCTCCATGCAGAGCTACCGCCCCCAAGCGGGGACAAGCTTCAAATCCTACGCCGAGGTGTGCATATGCCGGCGCATACTCTCGGCGATAAAGGCGGCAGCGCGCTTCAAGCATATGCCGCTCAACTACCGCCTGTCGCTGGAGGAGCTTTACGGCGAGGACGGGGAGAACGCCGCCGCACTCGCGCAGGGCTACGCCCGCACGCCGGAGGAGCTTATAATCGAGCAGGAGAACAAAAACGACCTGTATATGCTTGCCCGCTCGCTGCTCTCGCCGCTGGAAAAGCAGGTGCTGGCGGGATATCTGGACGGGGCAAGCTATGAGGAGATAGCCGCGCGCTGCCGCAAGCCCGTGAAATCCGTGGACTCGGCTTTGCAGCGGATAAAGCGCAAGCTCAGCCGTGCGATGGACGAGCGCGGCGCGTGACGCGCTCCGCGTATTTACAAGAGGGGCATTTTCTGCTATAATATATTGATTTTAACCGTAAAAGCGGGGGTGTGACCATGAAATACGTCAGACTTGGCAAGACCGAGCTAATCGTTTCAAAGCCCGCAATGGGCTGTCTGCCCGTGCAGCGCTGCGGCGAGGACGACGCGGTGAAGCTGCTGCGCGCGGCATATGAGCGCGGCATCACGTTTTTCGACACCGCAAACGCCTACACCGACAGCGAAAAGAAGATAGGGCTCGCCCTCTCCGATGTGCGCGGCAATATCGTGCTGTCCACAAAGAGCGCCGCATTGGATAAGGCGGGCGTTCTCGCGCATATCGAAAACAGCCTGCGCATGATGAAAACCGACTATATCGACCTGTTTCAGCTCCATCAGGTCACGCGTGTGCCGGATTCGGACGACCCCGACGGGGCGCTTGCGGGCGCGATGGAGGCAAAACGCCGCGGCTGGATAGGGCATATCGGCGTGACGTCCCACCGCATAGATGTCGCCGAGGCTTGCATTGCGAGCGGGCAGTTCGAGACGATGCAGTTCCCGTTCAGCTACATTTCCTCCGAGCGTGACCTTGCGCTGGCGGAGCGCTGCGAGCGTGCGGACATGGGCTACATCGCCATGAAGGGGCTTGCGGGCGGGCTTTTGGGCACGAACACGCGCGCCTGCCATGCGTTCATGAACGAATACCCCAACGTCGTGCCCATCTGGGGCATACAGAGCATGGCGGAGCTGGACGACTGGATCGCGTTGGCGGAGGAGGATCCCGTGATGGACGATGCTCTGCGCGCCGCGATCGACGCTGACCGCCGCGAGCTTACGGGCAGCTTCTGCCGCAGCTGCGGCTACTGCATGCCCTGCACCGTCGGCATAGAGATACGCCAGTGTGCGCGCATGAATATGCTGCTGCGCCGTTCGCCGTGGCAGCAGTACATGACCGAGGAATGGCGCGAAAAAATGAACAGGATCAACGACTGTGTCGAATGCGGCAGGTGCAGCTCGCGCTGCCCGTATCAGCTCGACACGTCGAAGCTCTTGAAATATATGCTAAAGGATTACAACGAGTTTTATGAAGCACACAAGGATCTCTTATAAGCTCATATGCATAGTGCTGTGTGCGGCGATGCTCGTCCCCTTGACCGGGTGCGGCGAGACGAGGGAGACGCAGCGCGAGGTATACGCAATGGACACGGTCATGACGCTGACGGCTTACGGCAAAAACGCGAACGCCGGGCTGAACGCCGCGCAGAGCATTATTTTGTCCATGGACAGCGCGCTTGACCCGGAGCTGAGCACGAGCACCGTGTACGCCATCAACAACGCGCAGGGCGCGAGCACCGTCGTCTCCGGGCAGATTGCAAAGATGATAAGCACGGCGCACACCGTCTACACCCAGAGCGAGGGCGCGCTTGATTTGACGATATACCCCCTTGTGAAGCGCTGGGGCTTTATCGACGGGAAATACTACGTCCCCACGGCGGCGGAGATAGCGGAGGATCTCTCGCGGCTGTGCTTTGATAAGCTGGTGCTCTCCAGCTTCCCCGCCTCCGGGTCATATTCCGTCACCATCCCGTCCTACGGCGAGATTAGCTTCGCCTCGGTCGCAAAAGGCTGCGCGGCGGACAACGCCATAGAGGCCATGCGTCAGGCGGGCGTGACGAGCGGGATAATCTCGCTTGGCGGCAATGTGCAGACACTTGGGCTCAAGCCCGACGGGACGGAGTGGAAGGTCGCGGTGCAGGATCCCGCCAACACGGCGAGCTATCTGGGCGTTGTGAGCGTGGGCGAGACTGCCGTGGTGACGAGCGGCGGGTATCAGCGCTATTTCACGGATTCGCGCGGGACGACGTACCAGCATATTATAAACCCCACCTCCGGCTACCCCGTGACAAACACGCTCCAATCCGTCACCATTATCTGCTCCGACGGGACGCTGGCGGACTGCCTGTCCACGGCAATGTACGTGCTGGGTGAGTCGAGAGCGATAAACTACTGGCGCACCTACGGCGGGTTTGAAATGATACTCGTGACGAAGGAGAGTCAGATAATCTGCACCAAGGGGCTTATTGAGGAATTTACGCTCACAAACGAAAACTACGGGCTGAAATTTGTTGAATGATGGCTGATTTAACGACAGATGTAAGATACATAAAGGGTATAGGTGAGAAAAAGGCGCAGGCTCTCAATAAGCTTGGCGTCTTTTCTCTCTATGACCTCATCTCCTACTTCCCCCGCCGCTATGAGGACAGAAGCGCCATGCGCCGCATCGCGGAGACGACGGATGAAGAGCCGGTGTGCGTTCTCGCCACGGTGGCTGATGAGCCGCGCCTTGTGCGCATACGGCGCGGGATGGAGCTGGTGAAATTCCGCGCCGTGGACGACAGCGGAGCGGTCGATATAACCTACTTCAATCAAAACTATGTAAAGGACCAGATCGAGCGCGGCGAGAGCTATGTATTCTACGGCAAGGTGGAGAAGCACGGCGGGCGGCGCACGATGACGAACCCCGTGCACGAAAAGGAGGGCGCGGAGGGCGGCGTGACCGGGCGCATTGTGCCGGTATACAAGCTGTGCGCCGGGCTGAGTCAGCGCGTGGTGCTGCAAAGCGTGCAGCAGGGGCTGGCTGCCTGCGCGGATCGTGTGGAGGACGTGCTGCCGGAGGAGCTGCGCGCACAGCGCAAGCTTGCCGCCGCGCGCTACGCCTATGAGAACATACATTTTCCTGCCGATTTTCAGGCGCTCGACGTGGCGCGGCGGCGGCTGATATATGAGGAGCTGTTCGTGCTCTCCTGCGCGCTGGGCATGATGCGCAGGGAGCGCGCGCACGAGGGCGGCATAATGATAGACAGCGCGGACATGGAGGAATTTTTCTCCGTGCTTCCTTTCTCGCCCACCGGCGCACAGCGGCGCGCCGTGAACGAGGCGGCGGCGGATATGCGCTCCGGCGGCGTGATGAACCGGCTTTTGCAGGGCGATGTCGGCAGCGGCAAAACCCTCGTCGCTGCCGCACTCATATGGCTGACGTGGAAGAGCGGCTATATGAGCGCATTCATGGCGCCGACGGAGATATTGGCGGAGCAGCATTATGTAAACCTCTCTGACCTGCTCATGCCGCTCGGTATGCGCGTGATGAAGCTGACGGGCGCGATGAGCGCAAAGGACAAGCGCGCGGTCAAGGCGGCGCTTGCAATGGGCGAGATAGATGTCATTGTCGGCACACACGCGCTGTTCAGCGCGGATGTGGAGTATAACCAGCTTGCGCTTGTCGTGACGGACGAGCAGCACCGCTTCGGTGTCAATCAGCGCTCGGCGCTCATC
>CAVGKI010000126.1:0-5814 GCA_963629655.1 Butyricicoccaceae bacterium
CACGATACACAGTATCGCAATGCCCCAGCCCAGATAGCTGCGCGTGATGAGCCAGACGCTCAAAAGCAGCAGAACCACCGCAGCCACGGACGATACCAGCAGCTGCCCCTTGAGAGATTTGAACATTTATCCTCCGTGCGGCGCGAAATGCCGCACACCTGCCTTTTCTTTAGGAATCGGGAGTGCGCGCAGCGCTCAATACCCCCACTTGTAGCCGTAGCCCCACACGGTCGTGAGAAATTCCGGCTCGGTCGGGTCGGACTCTATCTTTATGCGCAGGCGGCGGATGTTCACGTCAACGGTTTTCAGCTCGCCCGTGAAGTCATTGCCCCACACGGCGGAAAGAATATCCTCGCGGCTCATCGCCTTGCCGGGGTTCTCCATGAACAGCTTCATCAGCATGTATTCTATCTGTGTCAGCTTTAGGCGCTGTCCGTTCTTTTCAAGCGTGCGGTTGCGCATGTTCAGCACGAACGGACCGCTCTCTATCTCGGTGCCGGCTTTCTCGTCGTCGCCTATGCCGAGACGGCGGATGAGCGCATCGACGCGGGCGGTAAGCTCGGCAGGGGAGAAGGGCTTTGTCACATAGTCGTCCGCGCCGGTCATCAGCCCCGTCACCTTGTCGATCTCCTGACTTTTCGCCGTCAGCATGATTATGCCCATCTTTGACCCTGTTGCGCGTATGCGGCGGCAGACCTCAAACCCGTCGATATCCGGCAGCATGACATCGAGCAGCGCCATGCATATGTCGGGGTTGACGCGCAGCTTTTCCATCGCCATCATGCCGTTTTCCGCCTCGATCGGCTCATACCCGCTGCGGCGCAGATTTATGACGACAAAGCTGCGGATATTAGTCTCGTCCTCTAAAACCAATATCTTTTTCATATCTAAGACCTCCGTGTGTAGAAGTTATAAAAGCATGCCATGACATAGTAATACGCCATACAGCTTAAATTATAACATACCTTTTACAAAATTCCTAGTCAAAGTTTCAAAAAAACTTATAATTTTTTGCACAGCAGTTACAGGTTATGTTAACCAAGACGTAATTATTAGGTTATTATTGATATTTTTGTCCCGAACTGTTAAAATACGTACATGAAAAATGAAAGAGACATTACCGTCGGCGTGCTGGCGCACGTGGACGCGGGCAAGACCACGCTCACCGAGGCGCTGCTCTACCTCTCCGGCAAGATAAAAAAGCTCGGTCGTGTTGACCGGCGGGACAGCTATCTTGATACCCATTGGCTCGAACGCGAGCGGGGGATAACCATATTCTCAAAGCAGGCGGTGTTCGAGCACGGCGGCAGAACCGTCACGCTGCTGGACACGCCCGGTCATGTTGACTTCACCGCCGAGACGGAGCGCACGCTCCCCGTGCTGGACTGCGCGGTGCTCGTCGTGAGCGGGACGGACGGCGTGCAGGCGCACACGGAGACGCTTTGGGCGCTGCTGCGGCGGTACAATGTGCCGTGCTTCGTGTTCGTGACGAAGATGGACTTGGCAAATGCCGACCGCACCGCCATAATGGAGGAGCTCTCCGCCCGCCTTGGGGAGCAGTGCGCGGACTTTACGCTCCCGCCCGCCGCGCGTGATGAGGCTGTTGCGCTAACGGGGGAGCGCGCAATGGACATATACGCCCGTGACGGCGCTTTCGGCGACGCGGACATTGCCGCGCTCATCGCCGCGCGGGAGCTTGTGCCCTGCTTTTTCGGCTCAGGGCTGAGGCTTGACGGCGTGGAGGAGCTGCTCAACGCGCTTGTGCGGTATAATCCGCCGCGCGAATGGGGCGACGGCTTTGCCGCGCAGGTGTATAAAATAGCGCGCGACGCACAGGGCAGGCGCATGACGTTCATGAAGCTCACGGGCGGGGAGATCTCCGTGCGCTCTACTATTATATATAACGGCGCGGACGGCGCGCGTCATGAGGAGAAGCTGACTCAGCTGCGCATATACTCCGGCATGAAGTACGACACGGTTGAGACTGTCCGCGCAGGGCAGGTGTGCGCCGCGCTCGGGCTGACGGAGACGTACCCCGGCGAGGGGCTCGGCGCGCAGGCGGATTCCGCCGCCGCCGCATCGGAGGGCGTGATGAGCTACCGCGTTATCCTCCCCGCCGGGGCGGACGCGCGCGCCGTGCTGCCAAGGCTTATGCTTTTGCAGGAGGAGGATCCGACGCTGCACATCGTGTGGGAGCCGTCCTCGCGCTCCATCTCCGTGCAGCTTATGGGCAAGGTGCAGACCGAGGTGTTCCAAAGCCTTGTCAAGGAGCGCTTTGACCTTGACGTCAGGCTTGACACCGGACACATAATCTACCGCGAGACGATCGCCGACAAGGTTGAGGGCGTGGGGCATTTTGAGCCGCTGCGCCACTATGCCGAGGTGCACCTCGTGCTTGAGCCGCTGCCGCGCGGCAGCGGGATCGTCGTCGATTCCGCCGTGAGTGAGGATGAGCTGGACGGGAACTGGCAGAGGCTTATTCTCAGCCATATTTTAGAGAAGCCGCATAAGGGCGTGCTTATCGGCGCGCCGATAACGGATATGAAAATCACGCTCGCCGCAGGGCGCGCGCATATTAAGCACACCGAGGGCGGCGATTTCCGCCAAGCGACCTACCGTGCGATACGGCAGGGACTCATGCAGGCGGAGAGCGTGCTTTTAGAGCCGTATTACGCCTTTACCCTCGCCGTCCCGCCGGAGCAGCTTGGGCGCGCCATCTCCGATTTGCGCACGATGAATGCGGAGTTTTCCGCGCCGGAGGATGACGGCGGCTTCATGCGCGTCACGGGCGCGGCAAGCGTCGGCGCGATGAACGGCTATATGGCGGAGCTTGTCGCCTACACCCACGGGCGCGGGCGACTGTCCCTGCGGCTCGACAGCTACCGCCCCTGCAAAAACAGCCGCGCCGTGATAGACGCTGCCGGCTATGACCCGCTTGCCGACACGGACAACACGCCCGATTCGGTGTTCTGCGCGCACGGCGCGGGCTTCAATGTCCGCTGGGACGAGGTGAAGGGCTATATGCACCTCGATTCCGTCCTTGCCACACGCAGAGAAGAGGCGAACGCCGTCCCCGCCGCCGTGCGCCGCGCCGTCAGCATTGACGAGCGCGAGCTTGAGGCGATAATGGAGCGGGAGTTCGGACCGATAAAGCGCCCGATGTATACCGCCTCCCGCGTCAATGCCGCGCCGCCCGCGCAGGTGAACGCCGCGCCGAGAAAGCAGTATGTCATTATCGACGGGTATAACCTCATCTTCGCGTGGGACGAATTGAAGGCACTCGCGGCGGACAGCATGGATCTTGCGCGCACGCGGCTGGCGGATATGCTCTCCAGCTACGCGGGGTATACGAAAAACGAGACGGTGCTCGTCTTTGACGCGTACCGCACGCCGCGAAGCAGTGCCGCGCGCGGCGAGTATCACAATATCCGCGTCGCCTATACCGACATGGGCGAGACTGCGGATATGTATATTGAGCGCATCGCAAACGAGATAGGCAAAAATTACGACGTCCGCGTCGTCACCAATGACAGCCTTATCCGCCTTTCCGCGCTCCGCTCCGGCGTGCTGCGCTGCTCGTCAAAGGAGTTTATTGCGGAGCTTGAGTGGACAATGGCGCGCATTGCGGAAATACTGGACGCGACAAATAAAAACGCACACACCACGAGGCTTGAAGATGGAAAGAGATGAGCTTTTGCGCCGCGCGGAGGACTTGTCCGCGCGCTGCGACAGGACGGGCAGACTGACCCATACGGGCTTTCTCACCCCGGCGGAGAGATACGAGATAGAAAATTGGGGCAGGCATGCCGCCGTGCCGCCAGTGTTCTCCGGTGGGCGCGCGGAGTGCGAGCGCACGGCGGCGTTCTTCCTGCCGTATTATATGGATGAAGCGGGCTTCGAGCCGGAGGAGTATATCGATGCCATCGCCCTCACGGCGCACTTCGGCGCGCCGGGGCACCGCGACTATATGGGCGCGCTGCTCGCCATGGGCATCGGGCGTGAGTGGCTGGGCGATATATGGGTGACGGGCGAGCGCGCATACGTCTTCTGCATGCCGACAGTGACCGAGCATTTGCTCACGCTCGACAAGGTGGGGCGCTGCGGCGTGACGGCGGCGCGCATCGCACCCGCCGACATTCCCGCCCCCGTGCGCGAGGTGAAAAAGCTCAGCTTCTCCGTCATGAGCCTTCGGCTGGACGCTGTTGCGGCGGGGATGTTCTCCATGTCGCGCACCGAGGCGGCGCGGCATATTGCCGCCGGCGGCGTGAGCGTCAACTATGCCGAGTGCATTAAGCCCGATTTTGCGCTGCACGAGGGGGATATGCTCTCCGTGCGCGGCGTGGGCAAGGGGCGGCTCACCGGCACGGGCGGCACATCCCGCAAGGGGCGGCTGTTCGTATATGCGGAGATATTCAAATAGCAGCAAGTGAAAGGATATAGGAGTTATGAAAGAGGCTGTGTTCCATTTCCCGACGGAGGGTGTACCCGTCGAGTGCCGCCAGATAAAGAGCGGGCATATAAACGAGACGTATCTCATCACCACCTCGACGGGGGCAAAATATATCCTCCAATGGATAAACCAGTTCGTTTTCCCGAACGTGAACGCGCTGATGAACAACATGTCCGCCATCAGCGCCTATCTTGCGGGGCGCAGCGGGGAAAAGACCGCCATGATAAGCTATATGGACACGCTCGACGGGCACAATTATTATGACGACGGCAAGGGCGGCGCGTGGCGCGTCTACCGCTTTGTGGATAACAGCATCTGCCTTCACACCGCCGAAACGCCGGAGGACTTTGCTGAGAGCGCCCGCGCCTTTGGGCATTTTCAGTACGCCCTGCGCGACTTTCCCGCCGAGACGCTGGAGGAGACGATTGTCAACTTCCACAATACGCCCGACCGCTACTGCCAGCTACGCGCGGCGATAGCCGCCGATGCAAAGTCCCGCACTGCCGAGGTGCGAGATGACATTGCCTTTGCGCTTGCGCGGGAGGAGCGCGCCGGCGTGCTGCACAAAATGCGCATGGACGGCACACTGCCCGTCCGCGCCACGCATAACGACACGAAGATCAACAACGTCCTCTTTGACGCGGATACACGCAAGGCGCTGTGCGTCATTGACCTTGATACGGTCATGCCCGGTCTTTCCGCCTACGATTTCGGCGACGCGATACGCTTCGGCGCGTCCACTGCCGACGAGGATGAGCCAAATCTCGCCAAGGTCAGCCTTGACCTCGGGCTGTTCCGCGCATTCACGCACGGCTTTCTTGAAGCCTGCCCCAGCCTCACGGAGGCGGAGATAGACGCGCTTGTCCAAGGGGCGTACACCATGACACTTGAGTGCGGCATCCGCTTCCTCGGCGATTACATCAACGGCGACGTGTATTTTTCCATCGACCGCCCGGAGCAGAACCGCGATCGCGCCCGCACGCAGTTCAAGCTTGTTGCGGATATGGAGCGCCATTGGGACGAAATGCGCGACATCGTCCGCACCGAGCGCGCCGCCCTCGCGGCACGAGGGTAAATTATCGAGAACGCATTGTTTACTACATATAAAATAAGAAAGGATTTCAGCAGAGATGGTCAATAGTAAGGAAAAGAGAAATAAAATTGTTTTTCTCATGGTTCTGGCGCTGGCATCCTTTGCCTTTATATCCGTTTTCTCATATTTCACCTCGCCGTTTGCGGCTCACCACGATGGTGCAGATGCGGCTTTTTTCTGCCTTGTCGGAAAGGGAATGACAAAAGGCTATCTTCCATATAGGGATTTTTACGATATGAAGGGTCCGTTCCTGTTTTTCATTGAATATATC
>CAVGKI010000127.1:0-5793 GCA_963629655.1 Butyricicoccaceae bacterium
AAATGGCTTTTTTTACTCCAAATATCCTCTGGTATTCTTTTTCCTTGAGTTTCGCTATTCGCTTTACATTATCCATTCTTTCTCTCCCCACTCAAGTATACCATTTATTTGTGTATTTTTCTACCACGCAGAGGTTATCGAACAGGTCTATTATAGAAACCTTTTCGATTTGGGAGCGTCCATAATGATGGCGCTCCCGTATTTTTGTGCAAAAGCACAGAAATAATAGAAATAATAGTACAAAAGATGAATTTAAGGAAATATCCCTTGTCATAGCTTGCCGCGTGTGATAGAATGCCCACGTATATAAATCAGTATTATGTTGTATTGCGCCCATTTTGGGAGTGGGCACATGAATTTCCCCGTTTGGAGGCAAAGAATACATGAACAAAAACTTCGACAGCAAAGGCAAAAACGAATATGTCGACCGCGAGACGACCGAAAATCCCACGGTCGAACGCGAGAAGAAGCTGAAAAGGGCGAAGAACCGCCGCGTCATGGCTGCGCTTGACCGCATTTTCGGCTTCATGCTGGTGACGGTGCTGGTGCTTGGCTGCGCGGGGCTTGGGCTCGTGTACGTGCTTGAGCGCGGTCCGTCCGAGGCGCTGACGAATATGTTCGTGCGCACGATGGAGGAGACGCGCCGCTTTGGCTTCATGGCAAACATCTTCCTCACGGAGAGCGAGGTCGCAGAGCTGGGCGCAAAGCAGAGTGCCGACACTATAAAGGATTTCGACTCGTCCCTCGTCAAAATCGGCAGCGCCGATGCCGCCACGACGGACACCGCAGCAACCTACGCCGAGGATGAGGACGGCGACGGCATCATATTTGAGGAGATTTCCGGCAGCGGCTACACCGGCTACCTCATCACGGTGCTCGACCCCAAGCGTATAATTCTCGGCGCGCCGGACAATTACGGCAGCGTGGGTCTGACGCTGGAGGAAATGGTGAATAAATATGACGCGCTCGGCGGCATCAATGCCGGCGGCTTTCAGGACGACGGCGGCACGGGGCTCGGCGGCGTGCCCGAAGGGCTGACCCTCGTAGACGGGGAGAGCGTCGGCAAGACGGACGACACAAGTATTTTCATCGGCTTTGACGACGACGGTCTGATGCACGTGGGCTATTTTGATGCATGGAGTGCCGAGCAGAACGGCATACACAACGGCGTTTCTTTCGGTCCGATACTCATCATGAACGGTGAGCCGGTCGATTCCAGTGCACTGCCCAGCGGTGTCAACCCGCGTACCTCCATCGGTCAGCGCGCCGACGGCGCGGTGCTGATGCTCGTCATCGACGGGCGTCAGGTGCACAGCATGGGCGCGACATATGCCGACTGCCAGAGCATCATGCTCTCACGCGGTGCGGTCAACGCGATAAACATGGACGGCGGTTCATCCACGAGCATGTATTATGACGGTGAGTACGTCAACCGCAACTCCAGTCAGCACGGTGCGCGTCCTCTCCCCTCCGCATGGCTTTTCAAATGATAGCGAGGTAATTGCCAGATGTCTAAGAAGAATAATCACGGCAAGGTTGTATATTGGGCGCTCCTGCTGATATATGCAGGCGTGCTGTCCGTGCTCTCGGTGCTCGCGCTCAAGGCGGTGTGGAGCTTTGCCGAGCAGTATCAGGCTTCCATGCCGGAGCCGGTCGTTGAAAAATATATCGCCGGACTCAACCAGAATCTCTTTGACGAGGGCGTGGCGAGCACAATATCCTCCATGCCGCACGAGGTGCAGACGGACGAGGAGGTTCAAGCCGCCGTTCAGGAGATACTCAGCGGTGAGATCACCTACGCCCGCACCACGAGCGATGAGCCCGACATGAACGCCTACGCCATACTCTGCGGCAGCAACAGCTTCGGCAAGGTATATCTCAAGCGTGACGAGACCAAGGACGCAAACTTCAAAGTCTACGGTAAGGAGCTCACTCTGCCCTACGACCTGCGCCCGTGGGTTGTGGCAAAGGAGGAGTTTGATTTCACCGGGCTTTACACCTCCGTACAGGTAACGATACCTGAAAAATACAGTGTCTCCCTCAATGGGCACACGCTCGGCTCGGAATATATAATAGAGGACGGCATAGAGTACGACTGCCTCAAGGATTATTACAGCATTAACCCCAACCTCCCCAAAAAGGTGACATACCGCTTTGACGACATTATCGGGCACATCGACCCGGTGATATACGACGAGAGCGGCGCTGAATATACCATCGACCCCGATAAGGACGATTCGCAGTATATCAAGTCCTGCGACGAAGCCACGCTCAGCCGTCTTGATTCTTTCTGCAACAAGTTTGTCGAGGCGTACTCCAAGTACACCTCCGGCATACTCGGGCAGTATTCCAACGGCGGATATGCCGCGCTTCAGGAATACGTACAGTCCGGCAGTGACCTTGACAAGCGCCTGTATGAAGCGCTGGACGGGCTCAGTTGGGCGCATACGAACAGCTATTCTCTCGACAGCTACGTGCTCAACGGCGCGATCGACCTCGGCGAGGGGTACTATGTGTGCGACGTGACCACAGAGACAACCTCCGTCACCTCCGGCAATGGTGAGCAGCATGACGAAAACAACCTCAAGATTCTCGTTCTTGACAGCGGCACGGAGCTGCGCGCCATATCCCTGATATAACGGAGGCATATGGAGGCAGATATGGAAGAAAATACGGATGCAAGGCAGCTGTGTCTCAGCTCCCTTGCAATCATCCTCCCCTCGCTCAACCCGGATAAAAAGTTTCTCGGCGTGGTGGACGCGCTGACGGAAAAGGGCTTTAAGCACATCATCGTCGTCGATGACGGCAGCGACGATGAGCATCAGACGTATTTCACCCAGGCGCATACCGCGCACCCGGAGATCACGGTGCTGCACCACGGTGTCAACCGCGGCAAGGGGCGCGGGCTGAAAACCGCGTTCGGATACGTGGCGGACAAGCTGCCGGAGCTGCGCGGCGTTATCACCATCGACGGTGACGGGCAGCACCTTGCGGACGACATCATCGCCTGCGGCGAGCGTATGCTGCGCGAGGGTGACAGGGTCGTGCTCGGCTGCCGGGACTTTAACGCCCCCGGCGTGCCGCCGCGCAGCGTCGCCGGGAACAAGACCACTGCGCGGCTGTTCCGCATATGCTACGGCATTAAGCTGTCCGATACGCAGACGGGGCTGCGCGCGATACCCTCGCAGTATCTCCGCGCGTTCTGCGGCATTGAGGGCGAACGCTTCGAGTACGAGACTAACATGCTGCTGAACATGAAGCGCATGGGCATCGGCTTTTCCGAGCAGCCCATCACCACCGTTTACGACCCGGAGGATTACAGCTCCCACTATGACGCGGTGAAGGACTCGTGGCGGATATTCAAGGTCATGTTCAAGTTCCTCGTCAGCTCTCTCGGCTCCACAGTCATCGACCTTTCCGTATTCTATCTGATGATGCGCTTTTTCGGCGCAGCACTGGGAAGGCACGCGGCGCTTCTCGCCACGGTGGTCGCCCGCGCGCTCTCGTCGTTCGCCAATTTCAGCGCAAACAATGCGGTCGTGTTTGAAAATCACGAGAGCTACAAGCGCGCGCTTGCGCGCTACTACTGCCTGTGCGTGCCGCAAACGCTGGTATCTGCCGGACTTGTGACGCTGATAAACGAGCTGCTTGCCAACTCCGCGCCGATAATCGCCACGCTGATAAAATTCGCCGTGGACATCTGCCTGTTCTTCATCAGCTATCAGATTCAGCGCGAATGGGTATTCTCGCAGAAGAAAAAATAAATACATAGTATATGGTAAAGTAAAACATCCATCGTCCCGCAGGACGGTGGATGTTGGTTTGTGCAATTAAACAAGATTGATTTTCGGTGCTGCACTAACGGCTCAAGCAAATATTTTTGCAATACAATGAAACCTTTTTGTGCTGTCCGCGTCTTATATAACGGTTGGGGAAAACCGCGCGGCTCTCTTACAGCACTGTTCTATTATAACACTGTTGCATTTGCGCGGCGCATCATGTATAATATTATGTAACCCTGACGCTTCGCGTCTATACCGCGTGAAGGTCAGTTATGGAGGATTATTATGAAAAAGAAATACCTGCGGATCATTATGGGTCTGGCGCTTGCCATTGTGCTGGTGCTTTCAATGTCCGCAACCGCCTATGCAGATGATTTTCGTTTTATTAACGATTTGCCGTCTACATATTCCTGCGTCTATGGGCAGACGTATACTCTCACGGTTTCCGCCTCGTTCGGCGTTGCCGGCACAGCCGACAGCATAAGCTACACTTGGTATGCCAACGGCACTGCCGCGACCACCGGCGGGGAGTATACCTTCACGGCAAACTCTAACTTCACCATTCAGTGTATCGCTTCCGGCGTTATGAACGGTGTTCCTTATACGTGCACCTCTAACATATGCAACGTCACCGTATCCGCCACGCCCACCGTCGCGCCCACGTCGACGCCCTCCGGCGTCACCGCGCCCACCATCACCCTGCAGCCCTCCTCACTCAACCTCGCCGCCGGACAGACCGCCACGCTCACCGTCGGCGCTGTCTGCCCCAACCTCGGCAACGGCGTGTCGCTGTGCTACCAGTGGTTCAAGAGCACGAGCAGCAACGGCGCAAACGCGACCCAGATAAACGGCGCGACCGGCAGCAGCTACACTCCCCCCGCCGCATCGAGCGGCACGACGTACTATTTTGTCGGCATCAAGGCATATAACGGCGTTCAGTACAGCTCTGCGGTGTATTCCAACGTCGTCTACATCAACTACGGCGGCTCGGTCATTAACGGCGGCACGCTGAAAATAACCAAGAACCCCACCGGCGAGACTGTCAATGCGGGCGGCTCTGCCACGTTCGTGGCGCGCGCAGACAACGCTTACAGCCGCGTGTGGCGCATCGTCAGCAAGGACACCACCAAGACCGTCAACGCCAAGGATGCCCCGTCCTACTTCGGCAATGGGCTGACCGTCACGGGGACGGACACCGACACCCTTGTACTCTCCAATATCCCCGCGAGCATGAACGAGTGGAGCGTGGAGTGCAAGTTCATCGGCGCGGACGGGAGAACCTTCCTGTGCACCAACGGCGCGATAATCCGCGTGCGCGGCGCGTCGAGCAGCAGCTCCTCGTCGAGCAGCAGCACCGCCGCGACCACACCCAAGCCCACCTATAACCCGAGCGCCGCCGTCACCGCCGCGCCGACCGCCTCCCCAGCGGCAAGCACCGCCCCCAACACCGGCGACACGACTGCCACAACGCTCACCGCGCCCACCATCTCCTCCCAGCCGACAAGCGCCGTCCTCTCCGAGGGCGAGACGACAACGCTCTCCGTCTCCGCCTCCGCCCCCGAGGGCGAGACTATCCACTACCAGTGGTATCGCAGCGATGTCAGCAGCAACGCCAACGGCACGAAGATCCCCGGCGCGGAATCGCCCACCTACGTACCCGACACTATTTCCGGCAGTAAGTATTACTACGTCGGCGTATGGTCGTCCGACGGCACAACGGAGAGCCGCGTTGTCTACTCCTCGCCCGTCTCCGTCACCTACACCGCGCCTATCACCTCTCCCTCCCCCAGCCCTGAGGTCGAGGACGAGGGCGGAAGCGGTCTTGGCATGAGCGTGTGGCTGCCGGTCATTGCGATGGTGCTCGCGGCGGCTGCCATAGGCGTGGGCATGTTCTTCCTGCTGAAGAACGCCGGCGGCAAGAAAAATAACGGCAATCGCGGCAATTACTATGACGACGATGATTACGACGATCGGAACAATTACCGCCGTTGAGCAACGTGTAATATCTGAC
>CAVGKI010000128.1:0-5790 GCA_963629655.1 Butyricicoccaceae bacterium
ATGACTATATTGCCGGTAACTTTATGATCGTCGGTCTCGGAGAAGAAGATTTCACATCGCTGCCGCCGGAGTACATAGAGAAGTATTCTCAGCTCTTCGCTCAGCCCGAAATCCTCAACATTACAAACGGCAAGTTTGAAGTTTTGCCGGATACATCCTTTGAACAGCAAGAATCTGAAGAACCGAATATGAGTATGTGAGGGAGGTCATCATGGGAAAAAAGAATCGCCACAATTGCAAAGCGCCGTACCGCGCACCGCCGCAGTGCGGCAAGTACCAGAAGAAGCTCATGAAAGCTGCCGCAGTTGAGCGGCAGAGAAAAAGAAGGAGGTCGTGATCATCACTGCAACTACACATATACACAGACGCATATTTTCTCTGCTCTGTGTGCTCCTTATCTTTATCGCAATCTTACCCATCTCAGCCTTTGCGGACTGGGTCACAGTCAGTACGGTGAACTCAGCGTCGTACTTCCAGACCTTCAGCAGCAAGGGCGTCTGGACTGCAATAGGCACACCTGCGCACTACATAAACGAGACCGGGCAGGTCGCCTACTGCCTCCAGACGAATTACAACTCGCCCAATAACAGCGGTTACTCCTCGACGAGCGGCTGGCAGTATTACGACGAGACCACCATCCGCGGCTTGCAATCCATCCTTGAATACGGCTATCCAAACGACGACGGCGGCTTCTCGGCAGATGAGGCTCGGTATGCCACCGCCAATGCCATCCGCTTCTGGCTCGCAGAACGCGGCGCTGAGGGTGTCCCGGACTGGATGAACCTTCAACTGTACAGCCAGTTTTTCCGCGGCGCACCCGGTTACGAGTACCTGTTCCAGTGGTGTATGTATCTTCTTGAAAACGCAAGGTATCAGGTGACATACAGCCACTCGGTCAGCTTCTCACCTATCACGCTCACTGAGGACGGAGACTATTATGTCGGCACAACTACCGTCACCCTTGTGAACTGCACAGGCGGTTATACGCTTGACCGAAGCGGTTTGCCGTCCGATGCCGAGGTATACGGCTGGACAGGCAATGATGGCGACATGCTCACAATACGCATTCCAAAAATCTATGGCGGCGCTGCGTTCACATTGAATGCCACTGGCATAGACAATCAGACAGACGCTTCCCTTATCTTTTTCAATCCGGATAACTGGGGTGAGCAGAGAATACTTGCCTACACTTACGACATTGAAAAGGACGTTGCGAATGCGAGCGTTGAAGTCGTAACACCAGAGCCGGAGCTGCCCAAAACTGCCGGACTCGCCATCCGCAAGGTCGATGCCGACACCGGAGCCGCCATGCCCGGCGTCACGTTCGCTTTGTACAACACCGCAGGCGAGACCGTCGCTTACGGTACTACAGGCGAGGATGGGTATGTATACTTCACGAACATGCCTCTTGGAGATTACTACTACGAAGAGATAAATACCCTTGACGGCTACGTCTTGGACAACACAAGGTATTCGGTCTCTCTAGTATCCAGCGGTCAGACGGTCGAGGTCACGATGACGAACAGCCGTTTCCGTGCCAAGCTCGTCATCGTCAAGCAGGACGGCGAGACAAAAACGCCGCTCTCCGGCGCTGGGTTCAGACTTTATGACAGTGCCGGAAATGTGGTCGGTGAAGGTTACACCGATGAGAACGGACAGATAGCCTTTGAAAACCTCAAGAAAGGCAGCTACACGTATCAGGAGTATGAAGCTCCTCCGGGATATGCTTTGGACGACACCGTTTATCCTTTGGACATCACGGAGCACGGCAAGACCATCACAGTCACGGTGAAC
This sequence comes from Butyricicoccaceae bacterium, assembly GCA_963629655.1. Taxonomy (GTDB): domain Bacteria; phylum Bacillota; class Clostridia; order Oscillospirales; family Oscillospiraceae; genus Limivicinus. The sequence continues at coordinate 1,795 of CAVGKI010000128.1, forward strand.
AATACAGCCATCCAACCGGAGCGCGATGGCAGTATGACCGTCACGAAGAAGAGTACAGATGGCAGCATTCTCACCGGTGCTGAGTATCTCTTGGAATACTCCACAGACAACGGCGTTTCGTGGCAGCCGGTGTTCTCTCGCTCCTCTGACAGCATAGAAGCCGGAGGCTGCACAAGCTCCGTGCTGAATAACGGCCGCCTCACTGTGAACAGCGCGGGCACGGCCACATTCTCCGGTCTCAAGGCAGACCGTTCTATTATATATAAACTCACAGAGACTAAAGCCCCAGAAGGCTGCACACTGCTTGCCGAGCCTTTGTACACCGGAACACTTCCCGTGAAGGTAGACAAGTCTTTCTCTTCCGATGACTGCGAAGTCATAGACGGCGAGAATTACTGCTATACCCTCTACGTCACGGCCATCAACGGCGCGATGTACCGTCTGCCGAACACTGGCGGCAGCGGGTTTGCGTATATCCCTATCGTGCTCTGCATCCTCGGCGCGGTGCTCTACGCATTCACAATTACGCATGACACAAAATCTGATGAAAAGAAAAAGGAGAAAAACACGCATGAATAAACTCAGAAAAGCTCTCGCACTTATACTCTCCCTTGCGGCGATCCTCTGCTTCCCCATCTCGGCAAGCGCGCTGTCGGACGAGGCGCTGCCCACCATAGACTACGCCCGCACAGGCTCCGTAGACATATATAAATATGACCTCACCTCGGCAGAGAAAGACGGCGTCTGGAACAGCTCATACGTTTCAACAGGCGTCCGCGATGAAGCCGGAGTAGAATCCATCCTCGGCAACACGCAGATAGTGAACCAGCTCACCGGCAATGGCGAATCTTACGGCTACGCCATCAAAGGAGTTGAATTCAGCTATCTCAAAATCGCGGACATCTGCACTTACACTGACGTAGACAACAACACCAGTAATACGCAGGTGCTCTACGGCATCGAGCATAACGACACCACGGACAAGTTCCTCGCCGCACTTGGACTGACGACCGACGACAGATACTCCGCCGCAGACAGCGGCAATGTGTATGCGTATCAGTCGGATGTGCTCATCGATGCGCTGAAGAACGCGCTCACAAATAATGCGACCACCGTCAAGAACGCGCTTGAAACCTACGTCCGTGAGAATGGCGGCACTGCCATGCCGGAGACTGACGGCTACGGTCACAGCGCAGTTTCAGACCTCCCCCTTGGCCTGTACCTCTTTGTCGAGACACGCGTCCCCGAAATGGTCACGGAGACTACCGCACCCTTCCTCATTTCTCTGCCCATGACCAGCACCGCAGATAACGCAAGCTGGCTTTACAATGTAACGCTCTACCCCAAGAACCTTACCGGCATCCCGACGCTTGAAAAGACTGTGCGCGAAGCAAAGACCAGCAGCGGCAAGAATAACGGCAGCGCAGACATTGATGACGGATTTGCTCATACCGCAACCGCCTCTGTCGGCGATATACTTGAGTACCAGATCATATCTACGCTCCCGTCCATCACCTCGGCGGCCTCGTATCTCACGGATTACAGCTTCATAGATACCGCCGAGAAAGGCATCCCGTACCTCCAGAACGGCGTCATGCTTGAGTTCTTCAAGGATGCTGCATGCACGGACAAGATAGCAACATGGACAGAGGCTGACGGCAAGTTCAATGCCAGCTACACCACTACGGAATCTGGCGGCTACATTATGAGTATAGTGATGACGGAATCCGGCCTTTCCGAGATCAACACGAGCATGGCTGTATACGCCGACGCTTCAATGGTCAACTCCGGGTATTCCGACTGCACGCTCCGCATTACATACTCTGCCCAGCTGGATAAGTCCGCAAACTACGGCGACAAGGGCAACACCAACGACGTCGTCCTCACGTGGAAACGCACGAACAGCAGCTATTACGACACTCTCGTTGATGACTGTCACGTCTATGTGTTCGGACTTGACCTCACAAAGAAGTTCTCCGATGGCAAGGGTGATCTCAGCAAGGTCGAATTCTGCCTCCAGAATGACGCGGACGATTACTATGTAGTCGCCAAGTATGATGAAGCTACGAAAGTTTACTATTTGACCGGCAGCACTGATGATAAGGCAAAAGCCACGCGCTTCACTCCGCGTTCTGATGGGCGTATGCTCATCTACGGCATTGAAGATGACGCGTACACCATAACCGAGCTCAAGACGGACGGAGCCTATACTCTTCTCAAGAACGGCATCGGGCTTGTAATAAGTGTCGGTGAGAGCAGCACGGTCTGTGATGTTTACAGCTCCGACGTCCTCGGTCTTATCCAGAACGATCCCCGTTACGCGGATGTTGAGGAAGGGCTGTTCCACAACATGCCGCAGAAGCATCTGGAACACAAGCTCCTGACTGCATCTGCAAAGGTGGATAACAAGCAGGTCACGCTCGGCCCGGACAATGGTTCGGCAAATGCATTTGTGCCTCTGACCGTTGTGAATACCAAGGGCTTTGACCTGCCCAAGACGGGCGGTTACGGCAACTGGATGTTCCCAGCTATTGGGCTGAGCCTTGTGGCTGTTGCTGTGGTGGTCATATACTTCGCGTTCAGGGATAAGAAGAAAGAAACAAATAAGTAAAGGTCAGGGAGGCAGGCGTTAAAACCTGCCTCCCGTTTTCGCGTATGAGCAGAAAAAAGAAAATGATCCTTGGCATTATACTTCTCTCGATTGCTCTGCTCGTCTGCCTGTACCCGGTCATAAGCAACTTCACTGCCGTCAAGTACCAGTCTATAGTTCAGACCAGATACGAGAAGGCTGTCAGCAATATGGACGACACCGAGCTAAAAAAGGCAAAGGAGGCGGCTTTGGCGTATAACCGGACGCTGATTCCTGGCGTCGCAGATAACCTCTCGTTCTCGGAAGAGGCACTCAAATCTGCTGCCGAGAATTACGATAACCTGCTGAACATCCGCGGTGATGGGATAATGGGGTACGTCGAGATACCGAAGATAGACGTAAACCTGCCCATCTACCACGGCACTGGTGATGATAGTCTTGACCGCGGCGTCGGGCATCTGCTCGGCAGCTCCCTGCCAGTCGGAGGGGAGACTTCCCACGCTGTGCTGACGGCACACTCAGGGCTCGCCGGACAACGGCTGTTTTCGGACTTGGATAAGCTGGAGTGCGGCGATACGTTCTATATTCGCACACTTGATGAGACTATGGCCTACATGGTGCTGGAGATAAACACCGTGCTCCCGGAGGACACCTCTAAGCTCGTGATCCTGCCGGAGCATGATGTCTGCACGCTGGTGACCTGCACGCCATACGGCGTGAACACTCATCGGTTAATGGTACGAGGGACACGCATCCGCAATGATCAGGCTGAGTATGTAGAAAATCTCAAGGCTGAGAGGAATGAGCGCGAGGGTGTAACACAGTCCACATGGGAGCAGGAGTATTTTAAGGGGATAGGGCTTGGCGTTATCTGCATAGCTGCCATCGGGATAGTCTATGAGATAAACCGCATACGTCCGAGGCGGAGAAAGCGAGGGCTGCATAAAAAAGGCTAAGATAGTTCTTCTTATTCTTATGGCGCTCCTTGCCGCAGTTGGACTCTTTGTTACCTTCAAACCGCTCATGGAGCGTGCATCACGGCAGAAACAGGTAGATGAAGCCAACGACAGCTTCATTCAGCAGTTGGAGCAGATACAGTCTGTAAAAGATGCAGAGCCGGAGGCAACACCATATGCGCAGCTCCGCGAGCAGATAGAGCAGTATAACACTTGGCTGTATGAAGGCAAGCAGATAGCTCTCACAAACGCGGCGGCATACGAGCAGCCCGCATTCATCCTAACACAGTACGGCTTGCAGGATGAGACTTTCGGGATAATCTACATTCCGAAGCTTGAAGTGACACTGCCGCTGTACCTCGGCGCGAGCGACGAGAACATGGCAAACGGCGCAGCAGTGCTTGGGCAGACGAGTGTTCCCATCGGCGGCGTCAACACGAACGCCGTGAT
>CAVGKI010000129.1:0-5759 GCA_963629655.1 Butyricicoccaceae bacterium
CATACGCCCAGAAACGCGGCTATCATCCTCTTGTACTTAATGTCCATCTTATACTTGGTTAACATAATATACATCCTCCTTGTTATTTCGGCGGGTGGAGCACTGTGCTCTCCCTTGCCTGTGGCTGTATCATAGCATTCCGACCTAAAGCCTTGCTTAAACGAAAAAATAAAAAAGCTTTAGCCCTGCTTTAGCTTCCTTTAAGCTTGCCGGAGTATATTTTAACCAAACAAGATAAAAAATGGAGGTATATTATGAAGCTGCTGATCGCCGAGGACGAGCGCGACCTTGCCGACGCGCTGACCGTGCTGCTGGAGAGAAACAAGTATACCGTGGACACGGTCTACAACGGGCGCGATGCATATGAATACGCACGCACGGAGGAGTATGACGGGGTGATCCTCGATATAATGATGCCGCAGCTCAGCGGGCTTCAGGTCGTCACGCGCCTGCGTGAGGACGGCGTGACCACGCCCGTCATGCTTCTGACGGCAAAGGGGCAGAAGGATGACCGCATCACGGGCTTTGATGCCGGCGCGGACGACTACCTCCCCAAGCCCTTTGCAACGGATGAGCTGCTCGCCCGCATACGGGCGCTCCTACGCCGCAGCGGGGATTATAAGTCCACCGTGCTCTCCGTCGGCACGCTCTCGCTCGACTGCGGCAGCGGTGTCCTCGCCGACACGGGCGGCAGCATCCGTCTCAGCGGCAGGGAGTTTCAGATAATGGAGCTTTTCATGCGCTCACCGTCGATGATAATTTCCGCCGATCGGATCATGGAGCGCGTGTGGGGCTGGGAGAGCGACACGGAGATATGCTCCGTCTGGGTACATATTTCCAACCTGCGCAAGAAGCTGCGCAGCATTGATTCTGCGGCAGAGATCAACGCCGTGCGCGGTATGGGGTACGTGCTGGAGGCAAGGGCATGATAAAGCGCCTGCAAAGGAAATTCATCCGCATTGCCATGCTTTCCGTCGCTGCGGTCATGGCGGCGCTGTGCATCATCGTCAATGCGGCGTATTATGCATATGTAAACAGCGAGCTTTCGGATATGCTGTATATGATAGCCGACAACCGCGGCAGCATTCCCGCCGCGCAGGACTCCCGCCCGCCGGAGCCGGGCGCGGACGGCAAGCGCCCGGACGGACCCTTCACAATGGAAACGCCGTATTCCACGCGGTATTTTGTCCTCCGCTACAACGACGCGGGCGAGCTGTCGGAGATGAAGCTTGATCATATCGCCTCTGTTGACGGCGATAACGTTGAGCGCTATCTCAGCGCCGCCGCTGCGAACGGTGAGGGCATGGGATATATCGACAGCTATAAATACTATGTCGTCCGTAACGGGGACGACCGCAGCATGGCAGTGTTTCTCGACTGCTATCAGGAACAGCGCACGCTCCGTGCGGTGGCTGCGGTGTCGGTACTCGCATCGGCGGTGTGCATCGCGGTGGTGTATGTGCTTGTGTGCCTGCTCTCCAAAAAAGCGATAGAGCCGTTCGTCGAGAGCAGCCAGCGCCAGAAGCAGTTCATCACCGATGCCAGCCACGAGCTGAAAACGCCGCTCGCCGTGATGACGACGGGCTTGAGCGTGCTGGAGCTGGAGGTGGGCGGAAACAAGTGGACGAATATGCTCAAGGCGCAGACGGAAAAGCTCGGTCGCCTCGTCTGCGCGCTCGTCACGCTCTCGCGCATGGACGAGGAGAAGCCGAAGCTGAATGTCGAGAGCTTTGACCTTTCCACGGCAATTGCGGACACGGCGGAGGCGTTCGCCGTCCCGGCGGAGAGCGCCGGACACGCGCTGAACACAGACATTGCCCAGGCGATGAAATGCCGCGGCGATGAGGCGCTCATCCGCCAGCTTTGCTCCGTGCTGCTGGACAACGCCGTCAAGTATGCGCTCCCCGGCAGCGCCGTCTCGCTCTCCCTCGCGCAGGAGCGGGGTTGCGCGGTGCTCCGCTGCGCGAACGAATGTGAGCCGATCTCCGACGAGGATATGAAGCACCTGTTCGACAGGTTTTACCGCCCTGACAAATCGCGCAGCTCTTCGACCGGCGGCTTCGGCATTGGGCTGTCCATTGCCCGCAGCATCGCCGAGGCGCACGGCGGCACGATAACCGCCTCCGCCCCGCGCGCGGGAATGATAGAGTTCACCGTGACGCTGAAGGCTTCTTGAGCGCACCTCCGCTACAGCCGATTTTTACCCGCGCCATACGGCACAGAATGGGCGCGCGTGAGTATAATGGTGCAGGAGGGAAGCCTATGCTAACAGTTCAGAAATTCGGCGGCAGCTCCCTCGCCGATGCAGAAAAGCTGCGCCGCGCGGCAGATACGGTGCTGGACGCGCGGCACAGGGGGCATGATGTCGCCGTGGTGGTCTCCGCTATGGGCGACACGACCGATGAGCTTATCGCTCTTGCGCACGAGCTGAACCCCGAAGCGGACGCGCGGGAGCTTGACGCACTGATGAGCACGGGGGAGAACCAGTCTGCGGCGCTGCTGTCCATCGCGCTGGGGCGCGCGGGCGCGCGCTCCGTCTCCCTCGCGGGCTGGCAGGCGGGAGTATACACCGACGACAGCCACGGCTGCGCAGTGCCGGAGCTGACATTCCCCAGCCGCGTGGCTGCGGCGCTGCGCGACGGGATGATCCCGGTCGTGGCGGGGTTTCAGGGAATAGACATACACGGCGACGTGACAACGCTCGGGCGCGGCGGCTCGGACACAAGTGCGGTCGCGCTTGCTGCGGCGCTGGGCGCGGAGCGCTGCGAGATATACACGGATGTCAACGGCGTTTATACCGCCGACCCAAGGCTCGTTCCGGTGGCACGGCGCGTGAATGAAATAGACTTCGACGATATGCTGCTGCTCGCCCGTGCGGGGTCGCAGGTTCTGCACCCCGGCTCGGTAGCGCTGGCGAGGAAGAACGATGTGGAGCTGCTCGTGCTGTCCAGCGCGGGAGAGCCGGGGCGCACGGCGGTGCATCGGCTGCACGGCGCGCGCCGCCCGGACTTTGCGGGCGTGACGCGCAGCGCCGAGGAGCAGACCGTCACGCTCGTGGGCGCGGCGTGCCGCTCGCACACGCTGCCGGAGCTTGCCGCCGCGCTCTCTGCCGCAGACATACATGTGCGCGGCGGGCGCATGGGCACGGGGTACGCAAGCGTCAGGGTCGACGCGGAGGAGCTGATCCCCGCGCTGCAAGCACTGCACCGCTATGTGTTCGAGTAGAGGGATATAATAAAAAAGCGTGCTGACCGAGTGTTGGCACGCTTTTAGTAATATTATATTATACCTATGCTCTTGAACAAAACGCCCCACAGATACAGCGTCACGGAGCAAGCCGCGCTTGTGGCAATGACGATATCCCCGGCAAGCTCGCCGTCGCCGCCCATATGCTGCGCCATCGTGAATGATGCCACTGCCGTCGATGAGGCAAACAGCCCGATAAGCCCGGCAAACTCGATCCCACGGAAGCCAAGCGCCGCCGCAGCGGAGAGCAGGATAGCGGGGAGAACGACGAGACGCATGGTGCACACACGCACAAGATCTGCGGCATGACGGCGCATATTGTCAAAGCAGAAGAACGCGCCCAGCAAAAACAGCATCAAGGGACTGGCGACCTTGCACAGGTCGGCGACGGTCTTGTCAATGGGCTTGGGCAGCGTCAGGTGCAGCGCGGAGAAGAGAATACCGACGGCAGCGGCGATGATGAGCGGGTTTTTCATAACGTCGGCGAGTATAGAGAGCGGCTTGAGTTTCTTGCCGCTGAACACCTCCAGCGTTATCACGGCGAGCGCATTGTACATCGGCACGGTCACGGACATCATCACCGTCACGGGGGCAATATCCTGCCCCTCAACGAGCGCCGACGCAAGCGGGAGCCCGACCACGACGAAGTTGGAGCGGTAGATGCCTTGAATATACACGCTCTGCTTGCTCTTGTCCTTGATGAAGAGCAGCGTGTACGCAATGCTCAATGCGAAAGCGGCGAGCACACCGCAGACCGCGAAGATGAGCAGGCGCGGGCGCACGGCGGAGGAAATGTCAGAGGAATATATGTTGTAAAAAAGCATTGCCGGCATGAACACCTTAAAGGCGAGATTGTTCATCATGCTTACATCGTCCCCGTTGAGCAGCTTGAATCGGCGCGCAGCAAAGCCCACCGCCATCAGCAGGAACGTCGGCAAAACGGCGTTGAGGCATACTATCAATATATCTGTATTCATAAAAATCTCCTTATAAAAAAATACAAGACAATATACCACATCTGCACGGACAATGCAACATCACCCGGAACTTTACCGAAGCTTTTTGCTGAATAATAGTACAAAACCGCCCCATTCGGAGCGGTTTTGGTGTTGGTCTTTAAAATCAGAGCTGCTTCTGGGCGTTGATTTTCACGCCGGGTCCCATAGTGGAGGCGGTGACGCAGGACTTGATATACTGTCCCTTTGCGGAGGCGGGCTTTGCCTTGATGATTGCGCCGATGAGAGCGGCGTAGTTCTCAAAAAGCTTCTCAGCGCCAAAGCTGACCTTGCCGATGGGGCAGTGGATGATGTTGGTCTTATCGAGACGGTACTCGACCTTACCGGCTTTCGCCTCGTTGATCGCCTGCTTGATGTTGGGGGTGACGGTGCCCGCCTTCGGTGACGGCATCAAGCCCTTAGGACCGAGGGTCTTACCGAGACGACCGACGATGCCCATCATGTCGGGGCTGGCGATAACGGTGTCAAACTCGAACCAGTTCTCTTTCTGGATCTTCTCAACGAGCTCCATGCCGCCGGCATAGTCCGCACCGGCCTCCATAGCCTCTTCCACGCGCTCGGGCTTGCAGAAGCACAGCACGCGCACGGACTTGCCCGTGCCGTTCGGGAGAACGATGGCACCGCGAACCTGCTGGTCGGCGTGACGACCGTCAACACCGAGCTTGACGTGCAGCTCAACAGTCTCGTCGAACTTCGCCTTGCTGGCGCTGCAGACGAGGGTGAGTGCTTCCATAGGGTCGTAGAGCGCCTGCTTATCTATGAGCTTGGAGCTCTCTTTATAATTTTTACTTCTGAACACTTTGTTTTCCTCCTAAAAATGTGGTTGAGTCGGATGGATAAATCCTCCCACGTTAGGCAATACGCCTCGGCTGCCGGCTCAGTCGCCGACGATGACACCCATAGAGCGGCACGTGCCCGCGATCATGCTCATTGCGGACTCAATGTCGGTGCAGTTGAGGTCGGGCATTTTCTGCTCGGCGATCTTGCGGATGTCTTCCTTGCTGATGGTCGCAACCTTGTCTCTCTGGGGGACGCCGGAAGCGGTCTCGATGCCGCAAGCCTTCTTGATGAGCAGGGCGGCAGGAGGAGTTTTGGTGATAAAGGTGAAGCTGCGGTCGGAGTACACGGTGATGACGACAGGGATCATCATGCCCATGTCGTTCTTGGTGCGCTCGTTGAAGTCCTTGGTGAACTGACCGATGTTAACGCCGTACTGACCCAGTGCCGGGCCGACGGGGGGAGCCGGAGTTGCCTTGCCGGCAGGAACCTGGAATCTTACGTATCCAACTACTTTCTGTGCCATTTACAGCACCTCTTTCTTATTATTCTTTGATTGCTTCGACCTGATCGAGCTCCAGATCGACCGGAGTCTCTCTGCCGAACATTGAAACGACGACGCGGACCCTGTTCTTGTCGGGCTCCAGCTCGTCCACTATACCAAGGAAGCCGGCCAGCGGTCCGTCATTGACCTTGACCTCGTCGCCCAGGCTGTAGCCC
>CAVGKI010000130.1:0-5685 GCA_963629655.1 Butyricicoccaceae bacterium
ACATTAGGTTGTCGAACAAGTCTATTATATGCCGTGACGATTGCAGACAAAACACCGCTGTGGTACAATAGCGACATTGCCTGAAGAAAATATTATGAAGGAGGACGCAGCATGGGACGCAGCAAAAAAGAGCAGGTTATTCCGAGAAGAGAGGATGTCCCGGAGGAGTTCACGTGGAAGCTGGAGGATATGTTTGAAAGCGATGAGGCGTGGGAAGCGGAGTTCAAGGCGGCGCAGGAGCTGCCCGCTCGCGCGGCGGCGTTCGCCGGGCGGCTGTGTGAGAGCGCGGAGACGCTGTATGAATACCTCCGGCTTGAGGAAGAGGCGGGCGTGCGGCTGGGCAAGCTCTACAGCTATGCAAGCTGCAGGAATGACCAGGACACCGTCAATGCCTTTTATCAGGATATGCACGGCAAGGCGATGAGCCTTTTTGTGGCGTATGCCGGTGCGGGCGCTTTCGCCACGCCGGAGATCATCGCCGTGGACGAGGCGCGCTTTGAAGGCTTTTATAAGGACGAGCCGCGGTTGGAGACTTATCGCCGCGTGCTCTACCGCGTGCGGCGCATGGCGGAGCACATACTGAGCGAGGCGGAGGAGCGGCTGCTCGCCACTGCGAGCGAGATGGCGGCAAGCCCGGACAATATCCGCAGCATTTTCATGAACGCCGATTTGAGCTTCCCCAAGGTAAAGGATGCGGACGGCAATGCGCACACGCTCACAAACGAGACGTTTGTCCCCCTGATGGAGAGCGCGGACAGAACGCTGAGAAAGACCGTGTTCAAGAAGTACTATGCCCGCCTGGGCGAGTTTAAGAATACCGTCGCCGCCGCGCTCGACGGGCAGTTCAAGCAGCTTCGCTTTTTCGCCTCGGCACGCAATTACCCCACGACGCTCGCCGCCGCGCTCGACGGCAACGAGGTGCCGGAGGAGGTATACGAAAACCTCATCACCGCCGTGCACGCGAATATGGACAAGATGTATCGCTATGTCGCGCTGCGAAAGAAGCTGCTGGGCGTGGATGAGCTGCATATGTACGACATATATACGCCGCTCGTGCCGGACGCGACGCAGAAAATAAGCTTTGACGAGGCGAAGGAGACGGTGCTCGCGGCGCTCGCCGTCCTCGGCGAGGACTACACCGCGCTTTTGAAAAAAGGCTTTTCCGAGCGCTGGATAGACGTGTACGAAAATCAGGGCAAGCGCGGCGGGGCGTACTCCACCGATTTCTCCCGCCCGCACCCGTATGTGCTGTTGAACCACAAGGACACGCTCGACGGGATGTTCACCATTGCCCACGAGATGGGTCACGCGCTGCATAGCTGGCATAGCTGCCAAAATCAGCCGGTGTGCACGTCGGATTACGTCATCTTCGTGGCGGAGGTCGCCTCCACCTGCAACGAGGTGCTTTTGATGCACTATCTTCTCGGCAGAACAACGGATAAGCGCGAGCGGGCATATCTCATCAATCACTTCCTCGACCAGTTCAAGGGCACGGTCTACCGTCAGACGATGTTCGCCGAGTTCGAGCTGGAGATGGGGCGCATGAGCGAGGCAGGTGACACCCTCACCGCCGAAGCCCTGTGCGAAAAATACCTTGAGCTCAACGAGCTCTACTTTGGGGAGGACATAGTCTCCGACATTGAGATCGCCGTTGAGTGGGCGCGCATACCGCACTTTTTCTATAATTATTATGTGTTCCAGTACGCGACCGGCTTCTCCGCCGCCGTCGCCATCGCCAAGCGCATTCTCACCGAGGGCGAGCGCGCCGTGGCGGACTACAAGCGCTTTCTCTCCTCCGGGTGCAGCGCCGACCCCATATCGCTGCTGAAGATAGCCGGGGTGGACATGAGCACGGCGGAGCCGATAAACTCCGCCCTCGCCCTCTTCGGTGAGCTCATGGACGAGCTGGAATCAGCGCTGGGGTAATATAGGCATAAAAAATACCGGCTGCAATCGCGGTCGGTATTTTTTGCTCAAAGCTCACGGCATGCGCCGTTTTCGCAGATATAGAAGCTTGGCTTGCCGTCCTTTGCCTCGGCGGAGGCGGTGAACGGCGCGAGCTCGGCAAGCGTCGAGGCGCGCGCCGGGGTCTTGAGCAGAACCGTCAGCTCCGGCGCGTAGCGCGCGGTAACGGTGCGCAGAAGCTCCGGCTCTGCCTCGTCCGGCGCGGCGCAGAGCAGCTCCCGCGTGGGGTACACTGCGCCCATCAGCGCCGTCAGCGCGAACGCGCACCCGGCGGGGGCGCTCGCGGCGTAATTGCAGGTGAAAGACAAAAGCGCATCGCGTGCGCCACGCATATCCGCGTCCCCCGTCAGTCGGAACAGCGCGTCGAACAGCACCGCCGCGCCGCTGCTGCCGGAGGGCAGCGCGCCGTCGTACACCTCCTGCAGGCGGGTTATGAGCACCTCGGCGGAGTCGGACGTGCGGTAATATCCGCCGCCGGGCGCGGCGAAATGCGCCGTGACCTCGCCGGCAAGCGCGCGGGCGCGGACAAGGTGCGTAGGGTCATAGTCCGCAGAGTACAGCTCCACAAGCCCGAGCGCGTAGAAAACATGATCGTCCAACTGTGCCGCGCCGCCGAGCTTCCCCGCTGTCAGCGAGGCGCGCAGCGCGCCGCGCTCATCATAGAGTGAGCGCGCCATGAACGCGGCAAGCTCCTCCGCCGCAGAGAGATAGCGCGCATCGGAAAAAGTGCGCGCAGCCCGCGCGAGCGCCATGAGCATCAGTCCGTTCCACGCCGTCAGCACCTTTTCGTCGGTCTTGAGCGGCATACGCTCCGCGCGGTAAAGGCGCAGCCTTTCCCGAAAATCGTCGTACCCCTCCGGCAGGAGGTTCCAGCGTGTGTTCAGGAGAAGATTGGGTATGCTCCTGCCGTGAAAGTTGCCCTCGGGAGTGATGTCGTAGCATTCGCAGAAGTGCCGCCCCGCGTCCTCGCCGAGGACGGAGCGCACCTCCTCCGGCGTGAAGAGATAATACGCCCCCTCCTCGCCGCCGCTGTCGGCATCCTGCGCACAGAAGTACCCGCCGCCGGGGGACAGCAGCTCACGCATACAGCAGTCAAGCGTTGCCTCAGCGACATAGCGGTAGAGCGCCATGTGTCCCGCCTGCCACGCCTCGGTATATACATAAGCGAGCAGGGCGTTGTCGTAAAGCGTTTTTTCAAAGTACGGCGCGAGCCATTCCCTGTCGGTCGAGCAGCGCGAAAAGCCGCCGCCGAAATGGTCGAATATCCCGCCCTTGTACATGGCTTTCAGCGTGTCCTCTACCATGACGCGCGCCGCGCTGTCCCCCGCGAGGGCGGCATAGCGCAGCAGGAAGATGAGGTCATGCGGGGACGGGAACTTCGGCGCTGTACCGAAGCCGCCGTATTCCCTGTCAAACGCGGCGGCAAGCTGCTGCGCCGCGCGGCGGAGAAAGTCCGCGTCAGCATTTGCTATACCTGGCTTTTTCGGCGTGTTCAATAGCGCCGTGATGTCCCGCCCGACCTTTATGAGCTCCTCACGTTCGCCGCGCCACTTCGCCGCGACGGCGGTGAGCAGCGTGATGAGCCCTATCTGCCCGTTCGCATCCTCACGCGGGATATAGGACGCGGCGAAAAACGGCTGCTGCGCGGGTGTAATGATGACGTTCAGCGGCCAGCCGCCGCTGCCGGTGAGCGCGGTGCACACGGACATATATACGCTGTCGATATCCGGGCGCTCCTCGCGATCGACAAGCACGGGGACATAGTATTTGTTCAGCACCTCTGCCGCACGCGCGTTCTCGAACGACTCCGCCGTCATGGTGTGGCACCAATGACACGTGGAGTACCCAATATTGAGAAACACGGGCTTGTCCTCGCGCCGTGCCTTTTCAAACGCGGCTTCGCCCCAAGGATACCAATCGACGGGGTTTCCCGCGTGCTCGCGGAGATATGGCGATGTCTCGCCCGACAGCTTGCTGTTCATTGTTATGCCCTCCATGCTCTGTGCTGCTGGTGCTGCCATTATACCCGCAAATGCGCGCGGTTTCAAGCGCTGTGCATTTTGGAGGGAATTTAACAATCTTATGGGGCAAAAATGCACGGATTTGTGTTTACAATCCACAAAAATTATGCTATGCTAACAGACGAAGAGGTATATAGTATGCGAGATACTATAACTAATACAGCATAAAAAATACGCTAGGAGGAAAACCATGGTTAAATTTGCGGAAAGAATGAACGATGTCAAGGCATCCGACATACGCGAGCTGCTCGCGCTTGTCAACAAGCCCGAAATCATTTCCTTTGCCGGGGGTCTGCCCGCGCCGGAGCTGTTCCCTGTTGACAAGATAAAGGCGGCACAGGACGCGGTGCTTGAGGAGAACGGGCGCGCCGCGCTGCAATACGGTCCGACGGACGGTCTGCTGCGCCTGAGAGAGCAGATCGCCGACCGCCTGCTTGTCAAGAATGGCATCAACACCACCCCCGATCACATCATCATGACCGCCGGCAGCCAGCAGGGGCTGGATTTCGCCGCGCGCCTGTTTGTCAATCCGGGCGATGTCGTGCTGATGGAGAGCCCGTCCTACCTCGGCGCTATCAATGCCTTCAAGCTCAGCGAGCCGACCTTCAAGGAAGTCCCCACCGACAACGGCGGCATGATCATGGAGGAGCTGGACAAGATTCTTGCCTCCACCAAGAATGTCAAGATGATATACGTCATTCCCGACTTCCAGAATCCCAGCGGACGCACATGGTCGCTTGAGCGCCGCAAGAAGTTCATGGAGATCGTCAACAAGTATGAGGTCATCGTGCTGGAGGATAATCCCTACGGCGAGCTGCGCTACAAGGGCGAGTACCTGCCCTCCCTCAAGAGCATGGACACCAAGGGGCTGGTCATCTACCTCGGCACATTCTCCAAGATTCTCGCTCCCGGCTACCGTCTGGCGTGGATGTGCGCGAGCAAGGAGATCATTGAGAAGATAAACCTCATCGCGCAGGCGGCAGTGCTTCAGACCTCCACCATCACGATGATGGTCGTATCAAAGTTCATTGATATGTTTGATCTTGACGCGCATGTCGAGACTGTCCGCGCCGTGTATGAGCACCGCTGCAATGTCATGATGGACGCAATGGCAAAGTACTTCCCCAAGGAGGTCAGCTACACCATTCCCGACGGCGGTCTGTTCACGTGGGCGGATCTGCCCGATTACATCGACACCAAGGTCATGGCGACGCAGGCGCTCGCGCAGAACGTCGCGTATGTCCCCGGTATCGGCTTCTTCCCCAACGGCAACAACCACCACTGCATGAGACTCAACTATTCCTGCATGCCGGATGAGCGTATCGAAGAGGGCATCAAGCGCCTCGGCAACGTCATCCGCGACAATCTCAAGTAAGAGCCGCAAGGCTTATAAGGCTGTGCCCTCCCGCAACTGCGGGAGGGCTGTGTCTGTGAAGGGGATATGGAGACGCGAAAATTTGTGTTCTGATGGTGGCATTTTCCCGTAGGAATATTTTGCATGTTTCAAGAAAAAGAGACTAAATCAGGGCGCAAATTATCCGTCAGAGGCCTCCGCTGTGTTGTGAGGTGTTGCCTTAGATAATAATATAAGCAATTTCCCAAGTACAGAATCGTCATGTGCTGCAATGGGACGGTCTGGTATAAAGGCCGGTCTTGTGATGACCTTTGCCGGTGACAAAGACGATGTTCTCACGTTCGC
>CAVGKI010000131.1:0-5667 GCA_963629655.1 Butyricicoccaceae bacterium
CCCTTCTTGCGTTCTGCTGCACACCGGGTCTGCCGTGCTTTGACAGGGCGAGATTATCCTCATGCCGCGTCGTGATGATTATGCCGTCCTCTATGCCCTCTATCGCGCGGCGCACCTCGCGCCGTTTCCCGGCAAGGATGCGCACGCTGCGCGCGCTCTCCTTTACAAAGCTGACCGGGTGCAGCCCCCTTGCCGCCGCGCGCCACTCTGTGCGGTTGGGTATATCGTCGAGCAGGTAGCGCACCCTGACGCGCCCGTCTATCGGGTATGCCGGGCTGTTGGGCATATTGTAAACGCTGATTATCTCAACATCATACCGCTCGGCAAATAGATTCGCCATATTGATTATCGCCCTCTCCACTCCGCCGAAGGCGAGGTGCAGCGCGATTATATGGATTGTGTTCATGTCTGCCTCCATCGCGGGCGCGCCGGACGCGCAGCCGCCAACAGATATTTTATAAAAAAGAACGCAAAAAGCATCCTCCGATAAAATCAGAAGATGCTTTTTGCGCTGCGCCGTGCGGTTTACAGGCGCTCCTTGACCTTTGCTTTCTTACCGACGCGATCACGCAGGTAGTAGAGCTTTGCTCTGCGAACTTTACCCTTGCGGACGGTGGTAACAGAGACGATAGAGGGAGAATGTACGGGAAATACTTTCTCACAGCCGACACCGTAGGAGATACGGCGGACGGTGATGGTCTCATTGATGCCGCCATGCTTCTTGGCAATGATCGTGCCCTCAAATGCCTGGGTACGCTCACGGTTGCCTTCCTTGACGAGGACGAGGACACGCACGGTGTCGCCGACGTTCATCTCGGGAAGCTCGGGCTTCATGTACTGCTCGCTGAGAATTTTGACCAGATCCATAATCCAATCCTTCCTTGTATATAGACGTTCATGCCGGAGGGCGAACTGCGCCTCGGCAGCGGACCGCCTTTCTCACCTGTGGTTTACCCACAAAAGCTTGGATATGATACCACATATGCGGGCAAATTGCAAGCATTTTCTGCGCCTTGCCATGTAATGCGCGTCAGCGCCCGCTCTCGGTCAGATCATAGATGCTGTCAAGTATCTTCTGATTATATTCAATTAAATCGTCAGGCTGCTTTGCCTGTTTCCTCGCGCTAACGAGCGCCGCCGCCAAATCGTCATACCCCACAAGCCCCTCGGTGTAGCTTTCGAGGTTCTTTGTGCAGTACAGCGGCAGTCCGACAGCCTTCGCCTCCATGATGTTCAGCGGCTGCCCCTCATAGCGTGAGGACGAGACAAAGGCATCCATCTTGTCCATATAACAGTACGGATTGCTTTTCTTGCCGAGGAAGAACACCCTGCCGCCGAGCTTCAGCTGCGCCGTCTGCGCCTTCAGCGCCGTCTCGTCAGGTCCGCCTCCTATAATATAGAGGCGCAGGTCGTCCCGCTCCCTCGATGCCGCCGCGAACGCATCCAGCATGATGTCATAGCCTTTCTGGTGGCACAGCTTGCCGAGCGCAACGAAGTTCATGCATTCGCTGTCCACGTTCAGATCAGGCGGCTGCTCGCGCATCTTCTTGCGTATCTCCGGCACGTTTATCACGTTCTGGATAACGCGGTGCTTCGCGTCTATGCCGGACATCTGCCTGAACGGCTCCCACAGCGCGTCCGACACGGGGACAAACTCGTCGTAATACTTGAACTTTTCCTTGAAGAAGTACCACAGCACGCGGTATTTCCACTCGTTTTGCAGCTTGACGCGCACATCGTTGTGTATCCACATCACGCGGTATTTCGCCGGCACGGTCAGCGCCCCGACGGCGCACGAGCACTGGTAGGAGTTGAAGTCTATTGCGAGGTCGTATTCCGCCCCCGGCGGGAACTCATAGCGCAGCATTCGCCTTGCCGTGTCAAACGGCATGAACGAATATACTCGCGGTGTCAGCTTCAAATAATAAATATTCAGTTTTTCCGGAAACTCCACCGCCCAGAACTTCTCGTCCCGCGACAGGTACAAATCAACCTGCACCCTGTCGTAGTCGATGGCTCTGAGCAGGTTGACAAGGGATTTTTGTATTCCCCCGACTCCCAGCTCGCTTTGAAACACAGCAATCTTTTTCATAGACGCTTTCCTTTATCTGAACAGGTTCATCTGTGCATCATAAGTCTCTATCCGTGTGTACTTTGCAAAATCCGGCGCAAGCTGCGGCGCTTTCTGCCGCAGTGCCTCGCTCAAAAGCTCCGGGTTGAGCGTCGGCTCCTGCGCGGAGACGATCGCGCGCACGCGCACGCATTTCTCCGCCGCGTCCGGCGCAAGCTCTATGCTGCGCACGGCGGGCTTTATGTCCGTCTCGCCCTCGCCGCGCTTTGTCTTTTTCGTGATGACTATCGCGTCCGCCGCGAAAAACGCGCGCACCGCGTCCGCCATCTCGGCAGTATCGCGTATATCATACTCCATCACGCCCTCCACTGCAAGCCATTTTATTTCGCTCGCCTTGCGGTCGGGCTCATACGCCTCGATTATCTCTATGCCCTCCGGCAGCGCCGCGGTCAGCCGCGTGGGAAGCTCGGCAAGGTCGGCATCGCGGCGAAGCTTGAAGTCCATAACCTCGCACACGCTCCCCATGCCGACGGAGAGCGGCAGCGCAATGGATAGCTGCGGTCTGGGGTTGAAGCCCTCGGAATATTTCAGCTCATACCCCGCGCGGGAAAACGCGCGCTGCACGGTTTTCATCAGGTCAAGATGCGAGATGTATATCGCACGCCCCGTCTTTTTGAATCTCAGTCTCAGCTTATCCATCGCATTTCCCTCCGTTCAGCAGCCGCGCCGCCCCGCAGGCGGAGCACTGCCTGCGGCAGTCCGGCGAAAGCGCGGAGGCGTAGCACATTTCCCGCTCATGCAGAAAATGCTCGCGCCTGACCCCCGTGTCTATCATGTCCCACGGCAGCACCTCGTCCGTGCTGCGCTCGCGCGCGGCATAAAAGTCCGGGTCTATGCCGCACTTCTCAAACGCGCGCAGCCAGCGCTCAAACGAGAAGTAATCTGTCCATGCGTCCAGCCGTCCCCCGTCGCGCCACACGGCTTCTATCGCGTCTGCAACGCGCCTGTCACCGCGTGAGAGCACCGCCTCTATAAGGCTCGTCTCCGCGTCGTGCCAGTTGTAGGTGACGTTTTTTGCCGTGATGCTCGCGCGCAGAAGATTGACGCGGCGCAGGTATTCCTCCATGCTTATCTGCGCCTCCCATTGGAACGGACTGTGCGGCTTTGGTATAAAGCACGAGGTGGAGACGGTTATCTTCACTCCTCTGCTCTTGTTTTTCGCGTTTTCGCGCCAGCAGTGGAGCACCTGATTTGCCATCTCCGCAATGCCGAGTATGTCCTCATCAGTTTCCGTCGGCAGACCGAGCATATAATATAGCTTCACGCCGTTCCAGCCGCCCGCGAAGGCGATGGCACAGGTGTTGAGCAGATCCTCTTCCGTGACGTTTTTGTTTATCGCGTCGCGCAGGCGCTGGCTGCCGCCCTCGACGGCGAAGGTCAGCCCGCCCTTTCTCACCTTTTGCAGCCGCTGCATAATATCAATGGAGAAGTTATCCGCGCGCAGCGACGGCAGCGACACACCGATGCTGCGCTCCTCGCAGTAGGCGAGCAGACCGTCCAACAGCTCCGGCAGATGCCGGTAGTCGCTGGAGCTAAGCGAGAGGAGCGTCACGTCCTCATACCCGGTGTTTTTCAGCGTCTCTATCCCCTGCCGCACAATCGTCTCCGGCTTTTTCGCGCGTATCGGGCGGTAGATATGCCCCGCCTGACAGAAGCGGCAGCCGCGCACGCACCCGCGAAACAGCTCCAGGCTCACCCTGTCGTGCACGACCTCCGTCGATGGCACGATAGGTTTTGTCGGGTAGGGCACGGCGTCAAAGTCGGCGATGACGCGCTTGACGACCGTCTCCGGCGCGCCCTCGCGCGCCGTGATGCGCTTGACCGTGCCGTCGGCGTTATAGTCCACATCGTACAGCGACGGGACGTATATGCCGCCCAGCTCCGTCGCGCGGAGGAGGAAATCGTGCTTGCTCCAACCCTCGCGCTTTGCCTGACGCAGCAGGGTCAAAAGCTCGTTATTGACTTCCTCGCCCTCGCCGATGATGAAGAGATCAATAAACGGTGTCATCGGCTCGGCATTCATGCCGGACGAGCCCCCCGCTATCACCAGCGGCAGCAGCGCGGGTCTGTCGGCGCTGCGCACGGGTATGCCGGACATATCCAGCATATCCAGCACCGTCGTATATGCCATCTCATAGCCTATTGAGAAGGCAACAACGTCAAAATCATGCACGCTGTCGCCGCTCTCCAGCGCGTAGAGCGGAATGCCCGCGCGCTTCATCTCCTCATACATATCGCCCCACGGCGCGTACACACGCTCACACCAGACAAAGTCAAGCATGTTCATGGTGTGGTAGAGTATGCTCATGCCGAGGTTGGACATACCTATTTCATATGTGTCGGGAAAGCAGAACGCCATGCGGATATCGATGCTGCGCTTATCCTTTATTATCTGATTATATTCGCCGCCGGTGTAGCGCGCAGGCTTCTGCACGCGCGGCAGTATACGCTCCAAACGTTTGTCCATTTGCTTCTCCATCATGCGGTGCGGTATAGTTTGACTTATTCTACATGATTTTTCTTCTTTTTTCAATACCCATGCTGTTTTCCGGCGCAAAAACGAGCCACAGCGCCATACAGACAAGCGCCGCGCCCCTGCCGGACAGCGCGAGATACGCCCCCGCCGCAAGCAGGCAGTACGCCGCAGCCATGCTGCATATACGCGCTGCGCGCTCACCGCGCGCCTCACCCATAAGCGCGAGCAGCAGCGCGCGCATAATGCGCCCGCCGTCCAGCGGCAGAATAGGCAGCAGGTTGAAAACCGTCAGCAGCAGGCTCACGCCGGACAAAAGCTCTGCCCCAACCCACGATGCTGCATAAGCCAGCGCCAGCCCCGCCGCAGGTCCGCCCGCCGCCGTCACGGCATGCGCCGCGCCCCGCGCAGTGCCGGTATATTCAATGCACAGCCCCTGCGCCTCCGTGCGAAAGCCAGCAAGCCGCAGTCCGAACGCCCGCAGGCACACGATATGCCCCAGCTCGTGTACGGCTGCGGCGCAGACGAGCGCCGCCAGTGTGCGCAAATCGAAAAAATATACCGCTGCCGCGAGTGCGGCAACGGACAGCGCGTCAAGGCGGAGCGCGGCGTAATATTTGTTATGTAAACCGTCTCGTGAAATCAGCATCGCGCCGTCACCCCTTGTCTATCCGACCGACGGGGTATACCTCGCCGCTCCGCACCGCGTCAAACGCGCAGACAATGGCATCCGTCAGCCCGTATTGGGTCAGCGCGCCGCCCATCGTCTCTATCCGCGCTCCCGCGCCGTCGATACCGACCGCGCCCGCCGCCATCTGCGCCGCGCTATCGTGCAGCGCGGGAAACAGCAGCCTCAGCGCGAGCGCGGCGAGCACCGCGCCCGCCGCCGTTATCATGCGTCTGTCCATCGCCTCACCTCCGTTGGATTCCGCCCGATAATTATATTAGACTTGTTCGACAACCTAATGTTGACGGTTAAAAATGCCACAAACCAGCGAGAAGCGAAGGGCAAACAAATGCCGTCTGTTTCTGTAACGAGAAGAGAATATTCTGAAGCGTTTGA
>CAVGKI010000132.1:0-5639 GCA_963629655.1 Butyricicoccaceae bacterium
GATACTCAACACCGACAGACACCTTGGAAATTTCGGAGCGCTCATAGATAATGACACGATGTCCGTAACACGAATGGCACCGACGTTTGACAACAACCGCAGTCTCCTGTTTGATATGGACGCTGACCAACTGAGAAATACAGACTGGTGCATCGGCACATGCGCTCCGCGCTTTGGCACGGACTTCATTTCAACAGCAAGAGGAATGCTGACGGATGATATACGTCAGCATGTTGAAGCGCTGCGCGATTTCAGTTTTGAACAGCACCCAAAGATAAAGGCTGAGGAGGCACGGATTAAGGCGCTGTCAACAATAGTGCGTGAGCAGGTGAAGAGAATACTGGATTAACTGTTTCGGGCTGATTTGACAACTTGTTCTTTGACAGATATGAAAAATCCTGAAATCTTTTGATTTCAGGATTTTTCATATAATATTGTATTGTATCAGAATTGTATTGTATCAGACAGCGTTACCAGCATCGAAGCCCTCACGGATATTCTTGTAGCCGTTCTTGGTGCTGCTTGCGTCGCCGACAACCACAACTTTGCAGCCACAGTCCTTAAGCTCTGCTTCGAGCGGATTATTGCTGCGGACGCCCATGGCATTGACGAGCATATCGATATGCTTGAACTCTACAGGCTCGCCATACTCCTCAGCATAAATGGTGCCTTCACCGACTTTGGTGAGTTTGGTATGGGTATGTACCTTGATGTTATATTTACGGATGTGCGCAAGCAGACAAGCTCTGGGCTGAGCCACAGCATCAGTGATTATGTCAGGTGCCATTTCTATTATGGTTACATCGCAGCCCTGAACCGCAAGAAACACTGCAGTTTCGGCACCGGTCATGCCGCCGCCTGCGACGAGCACTTTCTTACCGTAGAGCGTGCGACCCCGGAGAACTTCAATGGCGGTCTTGACATATTCGCGGTTGTTCAGACCAGGGATTGGCAGGAACATGGGGGTGCTGCCGGTGGCGAGGATGACAGCATCGGGCTTCTCGGCATCAACGATTTCACGAGTGAGCGGCGTGTTGAGGCGAATCTCTGCACCGTACTTCTTCAGCTGATTGCGGAAATTAAGCACGAGAGATGCATATTCGGTCTTTCCCGGAGGTGTCATAGCAGCAAGCCACTGACCGCCAATCTCATCGCTGACTTCAAAGACGGTGACTTTGTGCCCACGTTCTGCTGCGCCATACGCCGCAGCAAGACCGGAAACACCTGCACCCGCGACAAACACCTTCTTCGGGCTTTCAACTATAGACAGATCATAAACCAGCTCTCGGCAGGTGTGGGGGTTGGCGATGCAGTTGACAGGATTGCCGACCGCAGTTTCACCGGTGCAGCCCTGATCGCAGCCAATACAGTGGATTATCTCATCTATCTTTCCGACCTTCGCTTTGTTAGGCAGATCAGGGTCAGCGAGGGAAGCACGGGCCATGACGATAAAGTCAGCTTTCTCATCGCGCAGCATGGCCTCGGACATATAGATATCGTTGTAGCGGCCGACCGCGAGCACAGGAATGCTGACGGTCTTCTTAATGGCGGCGGCGTTCTCGGCGTAGTGCATCACAGGAACAAAACCAGGCGCGATTATAGCTTCCTTGGAAGCAAACATACCCTGCGTGCAATGCAGAGCGTCAATGCCCGCCTCTTCAAGCATTTTGGCCATGACTATTGCCTCAGGAAGTTCAATGCCGCCCTCGACATAGTCGCAAGTATTGAAACGGAAGAGAATAGGGAAGTCGGGACCTACAGCCTCACGGACAGCGGTGACGACTTCAAGTGCAAACCGCATACGGTTTGCAAGCGTACCGCCGTACTCGTCCGTGCGCTTATTGGAAAACGTGGACAAAAACTGATTTATGAGATAGCCGTGTGCGCCGTGAATCTCAACGCAGTCAAAGCCGCATCTCTTTGCTCTTGCGGCGGCCTCGCCGAACGCCCTGACAAGATCATGTATCTCCTCGACAGTCAAGGCGCGGGGAACATAGGGTTCGGTTGGCTCCTTGAGTGCGGAGGGAGCAACGGGGTGCGTGTCATACGCCTTCAGACTTCTTTGACGACCGGCGTGGTAAATTTGTGCGCCCATAAGTCCGCCAGCGGCATGTACCTGGCGCACAGTCTCAGACCATGCAGTAACCTGATCGTCGCTCCAAAGGGAGCCGACGACAGGGTCGCTGCCGGCGTCCTTGGTCACACCGAGATCCTCTGTGAATACGAGCCCCCAGCCGCCCTTGACCTTGGCAACAAGGTATGCGTTGACAGCATCGTTAGGCGTGCCGTCAGGGTTGCCCATATGAGACGACATGGCACTGACAACAAGGCGATTCTTTAGTTCAAGATTGCCAATCTTGCCGGGCTCAAATACTTTGGTTAATTTCATGTGATGCCTCCATCTAGATATATGTTTTCTTGCAATCGGGGAAATATTGCGGACGCGATGTTAAAACAACGAATCGTATATTTATTTTTAACAAGTTTTTTGAGCAATTTCAATAACGCACTTTTTTGTTATAGTGCACAAAATAGTTAGTACGAACAAAAAAGTGCGTTATTGTTAAAAAGGCGTCACATGCTTTATAATTCAGACAAATGTGATATCAAATTAACATATACACGGCTGACGAGAATAAGACACGGTCTGGCCGTGCAAACAACCGAAAGGAAAAACGACATGAAAAAGGCAAAAAAGATAATCGCGTTTGCGCTGGTACTTGTTATGGCGGCAGCGCTTCTCAACGGATGCGGAGAGACCGGCAGCACCGGCAGCACCGGCAGTACCGCAAGTGGTAAGACTTATAACCTTGTATATCAGTGTGCATGGGGTTCCGGCGGCGGACCTTTTCAGTATGCCTCCGATCTTTCCAATGCGATAGTCGACTGTTCTGGAGGTCGTGTGACGATGGAGTGTCTCCCAACGAATTCCATAGTACCTACGACAGATATGCTTCAGGCAGTATCTAACGGCACTCTCGACTGCGCACAGACCGCAGCGACCAACCTCTCCGATGACAGCCTTGGTATTCTCAGTACCCTGCCCGTTGGCATGACATTTGACGAGTACATGGGCTGGTACGTTGCCGGTGAAGGACAGCAGATACTCGACGAGGTCATGGCAGAGATAGACAGCAATGTCGTTGCGTTCCCGTGCGGTGTTGTTGACTCAGAGATACTCTACCACTCTACAAAGCCTATCACCTGCCTTGACGATATCAAGGGACTCAAGATCCGCGGCGTTTCTGACTGGGCAAACATCGAGACTCGCCTTGGCGCATCTGTCGTCACCATGGACGGCGGAGACTGCTATGAAGCGCTCTCCCGCGGCACCATCGACGCGGCTGAATATTCCAGCCCGTCTGCAAACTGGGCGGCTGGCTTCCAGGAGGTCGCGCCTTACCTCACCGTTCCTGGCGTGCATCAGTCATGTGCAGTCTACCTCTTCCTCATCAACCGTGGAGTATGGGAGGGCATGGACGAGCAGACACAGAACATCATAAAGCTTGCCTGCACCGCGATGATGGCACAGAACTGGGCTGAGGATCGCGTAGCAAACGGTCAGGCGTGGGAGCAGTTTAAGGAGCTTGAGGCACAGGGAAAGCTGACCATATACAGAATGCCTGACGAGGACATTGCAAAGATCCAGCAGGTCGCTGACGAATACTACGCTGAAAAGTGCCAGAGCAACCCGCTGTTCGCAAAGATATATGAGTCCCAGCAGGCATACATCCAGTCTGTCGGTGACTGGAGCGAAGCGGCATCCTACTGATAATGCCGCTTGGCTCGCGAGAGGAATTTGAAATGGCTAAACAACCTGAAAACAACAAGGATGCGTCCTTCGAAGATAAGTTCATAGCCTTTGCCAACAAAGTCTCGGATGTCTCCGGACTTGTGGCTGCATATATGCTCGTGCCGCTTGTGGTCGTATTTCTGATAGAGATCATTTTGCGCAATGTATTTAACAGCCCCACAACATGGGCTTACGGCATGTGCTTTATTATAGGCGGCTGTGCCGCCGTGCTTGGCTTTGGCTACGCGATGAAGAGCGGAGCGATGGTCAGGATAGACGCATTCTCATCAAAGCTCCCGGAAAAGGCACACTGTATACTTGATCTCGTTTTGTATGCGGTGCTGTTCCTGCCGCTCACAGTGGGCGGCACAATAGAGTGCGCCAAGAATGCAATCACGTCCACGGCCACGCTTGAAACGTTCAGCACAGGCTCATGGAACGCGCCCATCTGGCCTACCAAGATCGTGATGACGATCAGCCTTATTATACTTACGCTTCAGGGGCTTGCTGAGATAGTGAGGCTTATCCAGCGTCTGCGCGCAATGAAAGGGGAGAGAGATAAATGACAGCAAGTGGTATTACAATTGCTACCATAATGGGCGTGATGCTGTTGGTGTTCATCTTCTCCGGCTACTACCTCTTTGCAGCAGTCGGCGGTGCGGCTATTATATCCGGTCTTGTGTTTTGGGGACCGAATGTGTTCCAGACCATTTATTTCAGCATCTTCAAATACTGCAAGGACTATAACCTCCTCGCGGTGCCGCTGTTTGTCCTAATGGGGCAGCTGCTCAACCAATCCGGTGTGGCCGGGAGACTGTTCGATAACCTGTCTGTGGCTCTCGGACGACAGCGCGGCGGCATGGCAGTCGCGGCTACGCTCATAGCAATACTCTTTGCTGCGACCACCGGTATCGTCGGTGCGTCCGTTGTGTCCATGGGGCTGCTTTTCACAAAACCAATGCTCGATGCAAAGTACAATAAATCGCTCACGGCTGGCGTTATAATCGCCGGCGGCACGCTGGGCATTCTTATCCCGCCGAGCATCATGCTCGTGTTTATGGGCTCAGCTGCGAATGTCTCTGTCGGTAAGCTCTTCTACGGCGCAATGACGCCCGGCATTCTGCTCGGCGCAACATACATCGTGTATGTAAAGGTCATATCCATCGTGAAGAAGGACTATGCCCCGCCTATGCCTGATGAAGTTCTTAGCCGGTACTCCAAAAAACAGATAGCATGGGGAATCATTGTGAACGTCCTGCCGGTCGCGATCGTCATTTTCTCTGTCCTTGGCGCAATATGGCTCGGCTGGTGCCCGGCGACAGAGGCCGCTGCACTAGGCGTTGCGGCGTCGTTCATCATCGCACTATGCACGCACTCGATAAACAAAGAGGTCATCGAAAAAACGCTTGTCGAGTCAATAAAGCTGACGAGTATGGTCTATGCCGTGTCGGCGTTCGGCAATCTCTTCGTCACGGTGTTCATGCGTCTGGGATGCAGCAGTGCAGTCACGAGCATGTTCGTCAACCTGCCGCTCGGCAAGTGGGGGCTGTTCGCGCTGATGATGGGTGCTGTATTCCTGTTGGGCTTCCTGATGGACTGGATAGCCGTGTGCATGATAACGATACCCATATTTGTTCCTATTGCTACGCAGGTCGGCTTCCAGGCAGAATACTTCCTCACAATGATGGCTATTATAATGCAGACTGCATTTCTCTCGCCGCCTATGGCCGCGTCAATTTTCTATTTCCAAGGGGTTGCGAAGGACCATATAACCACGGCGGAAACGATACGCGGTGTCTGGCCGTTCATGGGATTACAGGTGGTTGTCTTTATCCTGTGCGTGATC
>CAVGKI010000133.1:0-5625 GCA_963629655.1 Butyricicoccaceae bacterium
AGCACCTGCCTTACAAGCAGGGGGTCACTGGTTCGAGTCCAGTTGTTCCCACCATGTTTCTGCATGATATACCTTGTTGATTTGCCTCGGTAGCTCAGTAGGTAGAGCAGCGGACTGAAAATCCGCGTGTCGCCAGTTCGACTCTGGCCTGAGGCACCATTCTGCGGCTTTAGCTCATCCGGTAGAGCGCCACCTTGCCAAGGTGGAGGTAGCGAGTTCGAGCCTCGTAAGCCGCTCCAGCAAAAAGTTTTGCGGGTGTTGCCCGCAAAACTTATGTGGCGCCATAGCCAAGTGGTAAGGCAGCGGACTGCAAATCCGCGATTCCCCAGTTCAAGTCTGGGTGGCGCCTCCAGGATTGTCAGCCAATTTTGAGGACACTGCGAAAAACGCAGTGTCCTCAAGGCGTTCCGGGCTTTTTCGGCTCGGAAATTTTTTTGTTTTTCCATTGATGACAGACGCTGTTTTTAAGTGACTGATCGGATCCGAACCGCAATTTGACGGCATTTCAAGATTTATCTATGGGTTATTGAACGTTGAGATAAAACATGAGCAAGCAAGCAAATTAGATAAGCAACGGAATATTAAATTGCCAGAGCCGCAGAAGACCCAAGCGCACCTAACGAATTTGAAATCATGAAAGAAAATCTCAGATTACGAAAAGAGCTGGAAGAGGCTAAAAAGGAAAATCTCTTAGCCACGCCTGTTACAATTATACTTGACCACGACACTATGCAGTGCTGCCTAAACTTGATATCGCTCTCATCTCATGCTCTGGGATGCGCCTTGTTATAGACATCCTTGAGCTGCTTTTTGATGAGGTGTGAGTAGACCTGCGTGGAGGATATGTCGGCATGACCGAGCATTTCCTGTATCGCGTGAATGTCCGCGCCGTTTTCGAGCAGGTGCGCGGCGAAGGAATGGCGCAGGGTGTGCGGCGTGATGTCCTTTTCAATGCCTGCTTTTTTCTGATAGAACTTTATTATCTTCCAGAAGCCCTGACGGGACATACGCTCCCCGCTGACGTTGACAAAGAGGGACGGTTCGTCCGGCGTGGCAATCATCTGCGGTCTGACAAGGGTTATGTACTCGCTCACGGCTTTCACCGCCGCAGGATACATCGGTATGACGCGCTCCTTGCTGCGGCTCTTGCAATGGATAACACCGGCAGTGAGATTTACATCGTCAATATCGAGGTCGATAAGCTCCGTGACTCGGATGCCGGTCGCGTACAGCAGCTCCAGCATTGCCTTGTCCCTGTATCCCTTTGCGTCAATGCACTTGGGCTGGTCGAGCAGCGTCTCCACCTCGGTGCTGGTGAGTATCTGCGGCAGCTTCTGCGTGCTCTTGTCGGGCACGAGCTTGAGCGCGGGGTTGACGGGGACTATCTGCTTTATGCACAGGTGCGTATACAGGCACTTGAGCGACGCGATGTTCCGCGACACCGTTGCCACGGACTTGCCGGCGGCACGCAGATAATCAATATACTCCCCGACATCCTCCTCGTTCGCCGAGACGATCGTCGCATCGGTATGCGTGTCCAGATACTCGCAGTATTTGCGAATGTCGCGCATATAAGAGCTGAGGGTGTTGGCAGAAGCTTTCTTGTCCTCTGTCAGGTATCGCTCAAACATTCCTATGATCTCCGCGTTCTGCATATCAACGCCCTCTCTGAATAAAAAGAAATTTTTACCTATGTCAAGTTCCGCCGACGCAACCGTATTATGTCTAGGTTCTTATGCGGTCAAACACTGTCGCTGCGCGTTTGTGACCTCCATACAATCACTGCGTCGGGAAAACGCTTAACATAACTGCTCTGGTAACAATATATTACGTTTGAGCAAAAAAATCAAGTCCTTTTTTACTTTTTTGCAAAAATTTTTTTCTTTATGTAAACTGTTGTTGCCTATCAAACACAATTATTTGTGGTTGTTTGCCTCTTTTTACGTCCTTTCCCCAAGATATTGATAAAAAATAATTTCAAAAGTAAACAATTTATTTTTTCGGTTCTCCCCTCCCCTACGGCTTTCTGCGCAGTTGTTTGCTCCTTGCGGGTCTTTTGCGCCCGCCGGCGAAGAAAACGCTGCCCGCAACGCAGCCGGCGAGGGTGAAGGTCACAACGCTCAGCACGCCGTCCGCCGCAATGCGGTTGCCCGCGACGATGAAGCCGAGCGTCAGCGCAAGCGTCGTTATCACCACCCCGGCAACGAGCCCGGCGTACACCGCGCCGGTTTTCCTCCCGCGCGCGGCGCGGCTGCCGGCGACGAGCGCCGCAATAAAGCTCATTGCCGAGCTGATATAGCCCATCGCGCCCTCCGGGACGGAAAGCTGCGCCGCCGCGAGCGCGGCGAGCAGCGCAAGCACCACCGCTGCGGCTGCCCACGCGGCAGCCGCGTGCAGGATAACGCGTGCTTCGGGCAGTTCAAAAGTCTTGTTCAAACGAAAACCCCCTGTTAATATGATGTAGTACATCCTATTAACAGGGGGCGCATTTAATACTATTGTATGCAGTGGGCGGAAAGCTTACTTTTTCTTCTTGCCCTTGTTGGCTCTGGCTTCCGCTTCGGCAGCTTCCATCTTCGCGGTGGTGGAAATGGACCACTTCTTCGCCTGAATGCGAACTCTGTCCTCGCCGGTCTCAAAGGTGATGGTGTCCTCCGTGACCTGAACGATCTTGCCGGTCAGACCGCCGATGGTAGTGATCTCATCGCCGAGGGAAAGGGAGCTGCGCATCTCTTCCGTCTTTTTCTTTTTCTTGTTTTCGGGTCGGATTATAAGAAAATAGAAGATCGCAAACATCAATACGATCATAAGAAGCATAGAAGAGCTGCTTCCGGCAGCAGTCGCTGCGCTTGCATCAAAAAGGAAAAGCATTTAGGGTTTACCTCCAATAATAAAGTGCTACCATTATACATGGTACTTGCGATAATTTCAAGATTTTATATTCGTTTATCTAAAATTTCTGTATACTGCCGTCTGAAAGCGTCGAACTCTCCCCTGTCAAGGCTTTCGCGGATGCGCCTTGTGAGGCTGTTGTAAAAATACAGGTTGTGCGCGACCGCGAGGCGCATGGCGAGCATTTCCTCCGCCTTGAAAAGATGGCGCACGTAGGCGCGCGAATAGCGGCGGCACACGGGGCAGTCACACAGCGGGTCTATCGGCGCGCTGTCCTTGGCGTACTTCTCGTTTTTTATGTTGATAATACCGCTCCACGTGAACAAATGCCCGTGCCTGCCGTTTCTTGCGGGCATAACGCAGTCAAAAAAGTCCACGCCGCGATACACGCTCTCAATAATATTGCCCGGTGTGCCCACACCCATGAGATAGCGCGGCTTGTCCTTGGGCATATGCTCCTCGACCGCCTCGATGGTATCGTACATCTCCTGATGCGTCTCCCCCACCGCAAGCCCGCCGATGGCGTACCCCGGCAAATCAAGCGCCGCAATGCGCTTCATATGCTCGATGCGTATGTCATGGAACACCGCGCCCTGATTTATACCGAAGAGCATCTGTCCGTGGTTGACCGCGCCGTCACGGCTGTTATAGTCCGCCAGCGCCGCCTTGCAGCGCTCCAGCCAGCGCACCGTGCGCGCGCATGAGCGCTCCACATAGTCGCGCGGCGAGGGTATCTTGATACACTCGTCAAACGCCATAGCAATGTCCGAGCCGAGGTTGGACTGGATACGCATGCTCTCCTCCGGTCCCATGAAAATGTGGCGACCGTCAACATGAGAGTTGAATTTTACGCCCTCCTCGCTTATCTTGCGCAGCTTTGCCAGCGAGAATATCTGGAATCCTCCGCTGTCCGTGAGAATCGGCTTGTCCCACGTCATGAAGCTGTGCAGCCCGCCCATGTCGCGGATAAGCTCATCCCCCGGACGGACGTGGAGGTGGTAGGTGTTTGACAGTTCCACCTGACAGCCTATCTCCTCAAGGTCGCGCGCGGAGAGCGCACCCTTTATCGCGCCCTGTGTGCCCACGTTCATGAACACCGGGGTCTGCACAGTGCCGTGCGGCGTTTCAAGCTCGCCGCGCCGTGCGCGCCCCTCCTGTTTCAATAGCTTGTACATATTTCTCCTTACACTTACCGACCGAAGCTTGCTCGGTCAATTTTCGTCATACCGTCCGTTGGAGTCGTCGCGCTGAATGGTGAACGGAATGCAGTTTTCGCAGACGGCTTGCCGCAGAAAAATGTTTATCGCGGTGGGCAGGTCAAGCCCAAGGTCGGCAAACAGTTCCTGCGCCTGCGCCTTCACTTCGGCATCGATGGAAATGTTGGTAGGAACTTTTGCCATGCACGCAGCTCCTCTCAAAATTTTCTTGCTTTGAAAAACAGTATATCATAAAATGTCGCGTTTATCAATGCGTTATGAGCATATTATGCATGTGATATGTGAGTATATAAGCTAATTTTTGTCAGCATATAAACATCGCATCGCCAAATGAGAAGAATCTATACCGTTCCTCCACGGCGACATTATAGGCGTTGAGGATATTTTCGCGCCCGGCAAGGGAGGAGACAAGCATGATGAGCGTGCTCTCCGGCAGGTGGAAATTCGTCACGAGCGCGTCGATACACTTGAATTTATAGCCGGGGTAGATAAAAATATCCGTCCAGCCGGAGCTTGGTGCGATGCTCCCGTCAGCCTCGGCGAAGCTCTCAAGCGTCCGGCACGAGGTCGTGCCGACGGCAACGACCCTGCCGCCGCGCCGCTTCGTCTCTGTGATGACCCGCGCCGTATCCTCCGGCACGATGCAGAACTCAGAATGCATCTCGTGCTGCTCGATCTCATCCTCCTTGACGGGGCGGAACGTGCCGAGCCCGACATGCAGCGTCACATAGCATACCTTCACACCCTTCGCCGCTATCTTATCCAGCAGCTCCTGCGTGAAATGCAGCCCTGCCGTGGGCGCGGCGGCGCTGCCAAGCTCGCGGGAGTACACCGTCTGATAGCGCTCCGGGTCGTCCAGCTCCTCCTTGATGTACGGCGGCAGCGGCATCTTGCCGAGCCGCTCCAGCACCTCTAGGAATATCCCCTCGTAGTCAAAGCGCACTATCCTGTTGCCGCCCTCGGCAACGCTCTCGACCTCCGCCGTCAGCTCTCCCCCGCCGAACACAAGCGCCGTGCCGGGCTTTGTCTTTCTGCCCGGACGGCTCAGACACTCCCAGCGCCCCTCGCCCAGATCGCGCAGCAGCACAAGCTCCACCGCTCCGCCCGTCTCCCGTGTGCCGATGAGCCGCGCGGGCAGAACGCGAGAATTGTTCAGCACAAGGCAGTCGCCCTCGTTCAGAAATTCGGGCAGTTCGTAAAAATGCCGATGCTCAAGCGCTCCCGTCGCCTTGTCAAGCACCAGCAGGCGCGAGCTGTCCCGCTTTTCCAGCGGGGTCTGCGCAATAAGCTCCTCCGGGAGGTAAAAATCAAAATCCGATTTCTTCATTGAATCATGCTCCGATTATCATATTTTCAAGTTGGTATTATACCAGACAGTTCGGCGTTTTTCAACGTCCCTGTCATAATGCGCGCGTGTGGTGAATATTCTCTTCGTGCCGAAACAATTTTTATCTAGGAGGCACATTATGGTCAAAACACCTGTTTTTAAGGGTTCATGCACGGCTATCGTCACCCC
>CAVGKI010000134.1:0-5596 GCA_963629655.1 Butyricicoccaceae bacterium
GCACAGAGCCCTTTGCGCTCGTCTTAAGCTCCGACACCACGCGGAGCTTTTTCTCCGTGTCGCACTCACTGTATACCTCGCTGAAATCCATTTCATCGGCAAGCCTGCGGCTCTCTGCGTTGCCGTCCTCAGTCAAAAGGACGCAGCGACTGACACCGGCTTCGTGCAGCCCGACAACAAGCTCATCAGCCTCAATATTGATCTGAGAATTGATGACGATTTTGCCGACATAGCGCCCGGCGACCGTCATGAAGAACACCTGTCCGTCCTCAGTCATGTCCGACGGAAGCTTCACTCCCCTGCCGACAAATAGCTCACGTGTCGCGAGCACGACGTGCGCGTTTCCAATGTCTACCTCCACGCCATATCCGGGAATATCGACAAAGTTCGAGATAACGTCGAGCCGATAGTCCTTGGTATACACCCCGGCGACAGCACGGGCGACGGGCTGGTCGGAGTAATACAGCGCATGGGCGGCAAAGGTGAGAAGCGTATTGTCGTCAATCATGTCCGAGCTCAAATCGGTGAGCTTGGGGTTCTCATCGCAGAACACGCCCGCATTGTCGAACACGGCAATATCCGTGTCAGCGGTCGTCTCCATAAGGGCGGCACTTTCAAACACGACACCGTGGCGCGCGCTGAAGCACATACCGATTATGCCGGTGAGCGGCATGGAGATGACAACGGACATGGGCGTCGCAATGAGCACGATGGTCATCGCGCGGTGGAGCGAGACGCGGAAGCTGTAATTTGTGAACAGAGGCAGCGCAATGGCGTACACAACGCTGAATATCATCGCATACTTGAGCACCGTGCCCGCGCTGCTGCCCATGACGGACTCTATGTTCATCGAGCCTGCGCCGTCGCGCAGTATAAGTTCAGTAATGCGATTGACGGTGGATTCGTCCTGATACTGCAGGAGCTCCAGCGCGGAGCGGCGTGTGCGCTCCTCGGCGTAGGCGATGAGAAGCAGCCCTATCTGATAGAGTATGACAAGTGCCGCCCCCTCATAGCCAAAGCCGATGATATAGGACAGCACCGTCACTATCACGACTATAAGCGGAGTGGAGAAGAAATCCCTCTCCGAAACGCATTGCAGCGCGTCAAGGACAATGTCATATCCCGCGACGGCAGCCGATGCCGCGAGCATCAGCACGCTCACAAGGCTCGGCAGCGTGTCGATAATGAGCGACACCGCGAAAATCACCGAGGCAATGATGAGCCTGATGATGAGGATGGTATCATATGTGCCGCCAGCACCCCTGATGCCGGCGTGCTGCGCATGGACGGCACGGTCAGATCGACGCATATTCTACTCCCCCCTGCTTATATCGTAATTTTTATTTATATTTTTATGACTTGTGTATTATGACGAATGCCGCAAATTATGCCTTGCCGTCGCAGCCGAGAACATCGACAATCTTGTGCTTGACCATCTCCTTGATGGCGGTGCGTCCGGGAGCAAGGTACTGGCGCGGGTCGAAGTGATCGGGATGCTCGTTGAAGTACTTGCGGATGCTCGCGGTCATGGCGAGGCGGAGGTCAGAGTCGATATTGATCTTGCAGACCGCCATAGATGCCGCCTGACGGAGCTGATCCTCGGGAACGCCGATAGCGCCGGGCATATTGCCGCCGTTCTCGTTGATTATCTTCACAAACTCCTGAGGCACGGAGGACGCGCCGTGGAGAACTATCGGGAAGCCGGGCAGACGCTGCTCAACTTCCTGCAGAATGTCGAATCTGAGGTGGGGATCGGTGCCGGGCTTGAACTTGTAAGCGCCGTGGGAGGTGCCGATGGCGATCGCCAAAGAGTCGCACCCGGTGCGTTCGACAAACTCCTGAACGTCCTCGGGACGGGTGTAGGAGCTGTCCTCAGCAGAAACCTTGACATCATCCTCAATGCCGGCGAGCGTGCCAAGCTCCGCCTCGACGACGACGCCGTGGTCATGGGCGTACTCGACGACCTTGCGGGTGATGGCGATGTTCTCATCGAACGGCTTGGAGGAGGCATCTATCATGACGGAGGTGAAGCCGCCGTCAATGCAGGACTTGCACAGCTCAAAATCACTGCCGTGGTCGAGATGGAGCGCGATGGGCAGCCCGGTCTCGATTATTGCGGCTTCGACGAGCTTGACAAGGTAAGTATGGTTGGCGTAAGCACGAGCGCCCTTGGAAACCTGAAGAATCAGCGGAGCATTGCACTCCTTTGCGGCCTCGGTAATCCCCTGGACGATCTCCATGTTGTTAACATTGAATGCGCCGATCGCATAGCCGCCCTTATAGGCCTTCTCAAACATTTCTTTGGTAGTTACCAGTGGCATTAGTCATAAATCTCCCTTGCATTATGATAATTTTGTACAATTAGCACATTTACAAAATTTCATTTATATTATATCCTCAATCAAGTATATAATCAATACGCACAATTAACAAAACAACAAAAAATTTTACAGCAGACGGAGGAAAAACAAGAATGAGCAAGAAGCTTGTCGGAGCATGTATTTTCGGGCAGTCGGGCGGACCGACCGCAGTTATAAATGCGAGTGCCTACGGCGTTATAAGAGCCGCGCTGGACGCGGAGGAGATAACGAAGGTCTACGGCGCGGCGCACGGCATAAAGGGTGTTCTTGAGGACAAACTTTATATCATGGACGAAGAGGATCCCGCAGAGCTGAAGCTTCTGCTCAACACGCCCTCCTCCGAGCTTGGCTCCTGCCGCTACAAGATCGCAGACCCCGAAAAGGATGACACCGACTATAAGCGTATCCTTGAAATATTCAAGAAGTACGATGTGAGATACTTTTTCTACAACGGCGGCAACGACTCGATGGACACCTGCAACAAGATAAGCCGCTATATGGAATCCGTGGGCTATGAGTGCCGCGTGATGGGCGTGCCCAAGACCATCGACAACGACCTTTTCGGCACGGACCACTGCCCCGGCTTTGCCAGCGCCGCAAAGTACATCGCCACCTCCTGCATGGAGATAAGCAAGGACGCGCGCGTCTATGACACGCCGCAGATAACCGTGGTGGAGATCATGGGTCGTCACGCGGGCTGGCTTGCGGCGAGCGCCGCGCTGGCGAGCGAGTTCGGCTCCGGTCCCGACCTCGTGTATCTGCCGGAGTGCAATTTTGACATGGACAAGTTCATAAGCGATGTTGATTCAGTATACAAGAAGAACGGGCAGGTGCTCATCGCCGTGTCCGAGGGCATACACTATGCCGACGGCAGCTTTGTCTCCGAGGCAAAGACCTCCGCGACCGACGGCTTCGGTCACGCACAGCTCGGTGGGCTTGCCGCGATGCTGGCGCAGAAGCTCAAGGAGCACACCGGCGCAAAGGTGCGCGGCATAGAGCTGAGCCTTTTGCAGCGCTGCGGCGCACACCTTGCCTCTTTGACGGACGTGGAAGAAGCCTACACTGCGGGCAAAACCGCAGTCGAGGCGGCGGTCAGCGGCGAGACGGGCAAGATGGTCGCGTTCGAGCGCGGCACGGTCGGTGGCAAGTATGTCTGCAAGTGCAAGCTCGTCCCCCTCTCCTCCGTGGCAAACGTCGAGAAGAAAGTTCCTGCCGAGTGGATAAATGAGAGCGAAAACGGGCTCAAGCATGAATTTATTGACTACGTTCTCCCCCTCATTCAGGGCGAGCCGCAGCTCCCCCGTGAAAATTCCCTCCCCAGATATGCCCGCCTCAAAAAGGTCATTGCAAAGTAATATATATTACATATATTATATTTATTGTATACGCACATATGCTGCCGCGCTGTCCGTTTGGGTCAGCGCGGCAGTGCTCTCTCCTGCCAACAGCCATCCATGACAAAACGTAATACATACCATGCGCATTTTCACCAAATGGAAGCATTGACTTTTGTGCAAAACGTGCTATAATCCAGACCATCGCAAAGGCGCGAGACAAAGATGTCTCGCGCCTTTCTCCTTTTTTAGTGTTGGAGAGTGCGAGAAAAATACAAGGAGGAAAGTAAAATGAAAAGAAAAGCATTTATCAGTGCACTGCTGGGTTTGAGCATGATGTTCTCTCTCGCGGCATGCGGCTCAAGCTCTGCATCGACGAGCACGGGCACAAGCACGAGCGCGAGTGATGCGGCTGATACTGACGGAAAGATAGTCATAGGCGTTATTTCGCCGAACACCGGCGCACTTGCCGCTTACGGCAACGGCGTTGTCACCGGCGCGGATCTCGCCGTTGAGCAGATCAACGCTGCCGGCGGCATACTTGGGCACGAGGTCGAGCTTATCAAGACCGATGACCAGAGCGACCCGACAGAATGCCTCAACGCTTTCAACTCCCTCGTTGCCCAGGGCGTAGGGCTGATAGTCGGCTCGGCGACCTCCGGCTGCACCTCCGCCATCACGGACGCGGCAAACGAAGAGGAAGTATGCCTCCTCTCCCCCACCGCGACTGCCGACTCCATCACCACCGAGGACGACTATGTTTTCCGTGCCTGCTATGCCGACAGCTTTCAGGGCGCGATAGCCGCCGCTTACGCCAAGCAGACCGGCTATGACAAGGTCGGCGTCGTCTACTGCGCCGCCGATGTCTACTCCAAGGGGCTGTATGACTCCTTTGCCGCCGCCTGCGACAAGTACGGCATTGAGATAGTTGACGCGCAGTCAACCGCCTCCCTCGATGTTCAGGACTACACCAACCAGTTCGCCGCAATGGTCAAGGCGGGTGTGGATTTTGTGTACGCCCCGTTCTACTATGATGTTATCGGTCCTTACGTTGTTCCTCAGGCTCGTGCGGCGGGCTACACCGGCATCATCATGGGCGCTGACGGCTACGACACCACCCCCGACTACGTTGTTGACGGCGCTGACCTGACAGCTTTCAATAAGGTCTACTGGACGAACCACTATGATCCCTCCGACACCTCCGAGAAGGTCTCCTCCTTCGTCAAGGCATACGAGGCAAAGTACGGCTCTATCCCCAGCGCGTTCGCAGCGACCGGCTATGACTGTGTTTACATGTACAAAGCCGCAATCGAGGCGGCAGGCTCTTACGACTCCGCCGCCGTGCGCGATGCTCTCGCCGACACCTCCGCCGTTTACGAGTGCGTGACCGGCACATTCTCCCTCGATGAGACAGGCACACCCGTCAAGGGCGCAGCCATCATCTCCTTTGAGTCGGACGGCAGCAGCGTGACCTCCAAGCTCGTTGACGTTGTGACAGAGCTTCCCGAATAACCCAACCAACTGTTCTCCGAGCCGCGAAAGCGGCTCGGAGGCGAAACTTTTAACTGAGAGAGAGGATGTGCGCTGTGAGTACATTTTTTCAGACGCTTATCGTCGGACTTCGTCTGGGCAGTATATACGCGCTTATCGCGCTGGGCTACACGATGGTCTACGGTATCATAAGACTTATAAATTTTGCCCACGGTGACTTCATCATGGTGGGCGGCTACACGATGATATTCGCCATTCCGGCTGTGCTGGCGCTCGGGCTTCCGGCGTGGGTCGCCGTCATAGCGGCGATAGTGGTGTGCGTGCTTGTCGGCATGGCGACAGAGCTGATCGCGTACAGACCTGTCAGAAAGAAGGGCACGGCCATGACGGCGCTCATCACCGCTATCGCGA
>CAVGKI010000135.1:0-5534 GCA_963629655.1 Butyricicoccaceae bacterium
ACCGCACTGTGGGGCACTGCCGGGCAGTACGGCGCAGAGCTGGCAGTCAAAGACATTAACGCAGCAGGCGGCGTTCTCGACGGCAAAATGCTTGAGCTTGTCCCTATGGACGGCAAGGGTGAGGCGGCTGACTCCGTCTCCGCGTTCAAGAAGCTCGTTGACGAGCATCACATTGTTGCTTCCATCGGCACAAACTTCTCTTCATGCAACATCCCCATGGCATCCGTTGCTGATGAAGTAAAGGTTCCCATCATCGGCACCGCCGCTTCCAATGAGCTCGTCACCGTCGATGAGAACGGCAAGCTCCACCCCTACTCTTTCCGTATGTGCTTCATTGACTCCTACCTTGGCACCGTTATCGGCAATTACGCCGTTGACAACCTCGGCGTGAAGAATGCCGCACTCTTCACCATCGCGGGCAACACCAACTCCGAGTCTGTCGGCGCGTTCATCAGAGATGCCATCAACGCCAAGGGCGCGACCATCGTTGCTGACGAGCAGTGCCAGGAGGGCGATGTCGACTTCCGCGCACAGTTGACCAATATTAAGGCAAAGAACCCCGATATAATTTTTGTCGTTATGAATGACTATGCCAAGAACGCCACCTTTGCAAAGCAGGCGCGCGAGATGGGCATTGATTGCACCCTCATGGGGCACGACGGTTGGGACTCCGCAAAGCTGGCAAGCGAGGCGCAGGGCGCGCTTGAGGGCTGCCTGTATGTCTCCCGTATAGGCTTCAACACTCCCGAGGCAAAGGCGTTCGGTGAGCGCGTTGTTTCGGAATACAACATCACCATGGAAGCCGAGTGCCTGTTCGGCTGGGACGGAGTTCACTGGGTCGTTGACGCTATCAACCGCGCCGGCTCCGCCGATCCCACCGCTATACGCGATGCTCTTGAGCAGACCGATGTTTTCAACGGTCTGATCGGCACTCTCGTCATGGATCCCGCTACCCACAACCCGTCCATGGCTTGCGCTCTCTTTGAGTGCCACGGCGACACCTTCGAGTTCAAGGAGATCATCGAGGCTCAGTAATCCAATCACAAAAGTGGGGAGGATGTCTCCTCCCCACTTTTGATAAAAGGGGCATGATAATGCTGCTTTTGCCGTTAATAAACTCAACTTAGATATAGTAGTAGGAGAAAAAACATGTTTTTGCAGCAGTTAGTAACAGGTATATCGATCGGCGGCATTTATGCGCTGCTTGCAACAGGATACTCTTTGATCTACAGCTTGCTTGACTTCTCCAACTGGGCTCATGGTGAATTTGCTATGGTGGGCGCGTATGTGGCGATAGTGTTTTCCACTATTGTCGGCTTGCCGTTCCTGCCGGCTGCAGTTCTGGGTATAGTAGGAGGCGCGCTGATAAGCTACGGCAGTGAAAAAGTAACGTATCGCCGGATTCGCCGCAACGGGGCCCCCAATATGTTCCTTATGATCGCGGCAATGGGTCTTTCGAATATGTTTCAGCAGGCATCCATACTTATTTTCTCAGGTCAGTACAGATCTTATCCTTTCAGACTCCCCGTGTCCACGATAAATGTGGGCGGCGCTTACATCGGTGTCCTCGATCTCATCAGCTTGGCCATTACGGCAGTTGTCCTGGTTGTTCTTATTTATCTCATCAACAAAACTCAGTTTGGTCTCAACGTCCGTGCAATCGCGTGCAACGCATACTCCGCGAAGGTGCTCGGCGTGAAGGTCGACCGCTGCATCGCGCTGGTCTTCCTGCTCGCCGGTGCGCTTGCCGGTGTCGGCGGCGTGCTGTACGGCATGAAATATAACGTATTCCCGCAGATGGGCAATGTCGGACTTAAGGCATTTATAGCCTCCGTTATAGGCGGTCTGGGCAGTGTTCCCGGCGCTATTGTTGGCGCGATAGTCCTCGGCATACTGGAAACGCTCGTCTCCGGCTATATCAGTTCAAGCCTGCGCGATCTGTTCTCGTTCACGCTGCTTATAGTCCTGCTCCTTGTCAAGCCGAGCGGTCTGTTCGGTGTCGATGTGCAGGATAAAGCCTGAGAGTGGAGGGCAATATGCTTACATTATTTAATGATATAAACACTGCGTTCTGCAATGCTCTGGGCATCAGCAGCTATATTCAGGGCGTTGTGATAATGGTTTCCATAAACATAATCGCCGTTCTCGGCATGTCGGTGCTGACAGGCTTTACAAGGCTGTTCTCGTTCGGCAATGCGGGCTTCATGTCCATAGGCGCTTATACCGCGGCTATTCTCACGGTTCAGTTTAAGGTGAATTTCCTGCTTGCCATTATATTTGGCGCGCTGTTTGCCGGCTTTATTGCGTTTTTGCTCGGCTCCATCACACTGCGCCTCAAGGGTGACTACTTTCTTATTACCTGTCTCGGCTTCGGCGAATGTGTGCGCGTGCTGTTCAACTACACGAAGAATCTTACGGGCGGCTCGGCGGGCTATCCCGGCATCCCCAACTATGCAAATATGCTCTTCTGCCTTGTCTGCGTCGTGATTGCGTTTTTCATAGCATGGCGGCTGATCCACTCAAAGTACGGGCGGAATCTCACCTCCATCCGCGAAAACGAGCTGGCGGCAGAGGCGGTCGGCATCAACGCTTACCGCTTCAAGAGAATGTCTTTCACCTTTTCCGCGATCTATGCGGGCTGGGCGGGCGCTCTCTACGGCGGCTACCTGATGTACATAGTTCCGGCAAGCTTTAACCTCGCCAAGAGCTGTGAGCTTATTACGACCACCGTTATCGGCGGTCTCGGCTCCCTTACCGGCTCTGTACTCGGCGCAATAATCGTCACGGTGCTGCCCGAAATATTCAGATCCATGTCCAATTACCGTATGCTCATATACAGCATTGCGGTCGTGCTTATCATCATGTTCAAGCCCAGCGGACTTTACGGCTACAAGGAATTTTCTTTCAAGCGTATGTGCGCGACGCTCAAGCGCTGGGGCA
The DNA here is from genome assembly GCA_963629655.1 of Butyricicoccaceae bacterium. Taxonomy (GTDB): domain Bacteria; phylum Bacillota; class Clostridia; order Oscillospirales; family Oscillospiraceae; genus Limivicinus. The sequence continues at coordinate 2,941 of CAVGKI010000135.1, forward strand.
TTGCGATAGGCAAGTTCTTTGCAAAGCTTTTCTCCGGCAAAAAGCAGACCGGGGCAGCAGAAGGCGGGAAGGAGGCAGGCAAATGAGCGCAGAAAAAACTCCTGTCCTTGAAATGCAGCATGTGGAAAAGCATTTTGGCGGTGTCCATGCCATTGACGATTTCAGCCTCAAGCTTGAGCCGGGGCAGATACACGGGCTCATCGGTCCCAACGGTGCGGGCAAAACCACAATATTCAACAATATCACCGGCATTTATGCTCCAAGCGCCGGCAAGATATTCTTCGACGGCAGGGACATCACTGGCATGCCCCCGTATAAGGTGGCGCAGCTCGGCATAGGCCGTACGTTCCAGAACATCAGGCTTTTTTCCAATCTGTCCGTTATCGACAATGTTATAATCGCCAGCAACCTTGACGCAACATACAATATGCCGCAGGCGATCTTCAAAACGAAAAAATATAAAGAGCGCGAAAGCTTCCTGAAAGAAAAGGCAATGGCACTTCTTGAGGATGTCGGGCTTCAGGACAAGGTAAACGAGAAGGCGAGCTCTCTGCCTTACGGTCACCAGCGCAAGCTGGAGATTGCGCGCGCAATGGCGCTCGATCCGCAGCTTCTGCTTCTTGACGAGCCGGCGGCGGGTATGAACACCGAGGAGTCGCTCGATCTGGTCAGCTTCGTCCGTGAAATCAGAGAAAAGTATGACATCACTATCCTCATGATCGAGCATCACATGGATGTTGTATCAAACCTCTGCGATTACTGCACTGTTCTCAACTTTGGCAAGACTATCGCCGTCGGCACTGCGGCTGAGGTAAAGAGCAATCCCGACGTTATCAAAGCTTATCTGGGAGGTACAGACTGATGGCTGCAATACTGAAGGTCGATAATCTGTCCGCGGCATACGGCGGTATTCAGGCGCTGCGCGGTGTATCTCTTGAGGTTCAGGAGGGCGAGATCGTATCTGTCCTCGGTGCGAACGGTGCCGGCAAGTCGACATTGCTCAAGTGCATCTCCTCCGTTATGAAAACGACCGGCGGTACGGTCGAGTTTATGGGCAAGCCCGTATCAAAGAAGCCTTATGAAGTTGTCGAGGCGGGTCTTGTGCAGGTTCCGGAGGCAAGGCAGATATTTGCAAAGCTCACCGTGTATGAAAACCTCCGCATCGGAAGCAATTTCAGGAAAGATCAGAACGGCATCAAGGAAGACATTGAGCGTGTCTACAGTATCTTTCCGAGACTTAAAGAGCGTGAAAAGCAGTACGGCGGTCTGCTCTCCGGCGGTGAGCAGCAGATGCTTGCTATCGGCAGAGGCATGATGGCACGCCCGAAGCTTATGATGTTTGATGAGCCGTCGCTCGGTCTTGCGCCGGTCATAGTTCAGCAGGTGTTTGAGGTCATAAAGGAGCTCAATAAAGAGGGGCTTTCCATCATGCTGATAGAGCAGAACGCGCAGAAGGCGCTCGGCATCAGCGACCATGCTTACATAATGCAGACCGGCAAAGTCGTCATGCGCGGCACAGGCAAGGAGCTTCTGGCAGATGAGAACATGGTTTCCGCGTATCTCGGCGAGTAAGCCTGCTCCCGCCTGAAGAGCAGTATAAAACGAATCAAAAATACGAGCCTGCTGCAATTTGCGGCGGGCTCGTGTGCTTTTCAAAATGGCTTTACGCCACCTAAACCGTCACTTTGCCGAGTGGCGGTTTTGGCGTTTAATGCGCCCTAAACGGCACAAAAATGCACTCCGAACGAAAATTCGGAGTGCGTTTTTGTACAATATGGGTTATTTTTCTACCTTGTATTCGACTGCGCCGCCGGTGCCTTCGCCGCCGTTGCCGCTGCCCTCGACGACTGTGCCTTCGCCGGTGCCTTCGCCGGTGCCGCCTTGGTTACCGCCGGTTTCGCCTTGGCTGCCGCTGCTGCTCTCGGTCGTGCCTCCGCCAGCCACGATCTGCGAGACTCCCCCGGCAATTGCTGTGCCGGACTTTTCATTTGCAGCGCTCTGCTCATTCTCAAGAGCAGGCAAGCCATTCACAGTTGCACCATTGTTCGTTGCAGAATCCTTTTTTTCGGCATATTTACAGACGGTGCAGACACCCTCGTTATTAAAGGTGTGATGTGCTACAATCACTTTGTGATATTGGTCACCGCACTTAGAGCAGGTAAATGTCTCGACACCGTTCGTGGTGCAGGTCGCGGTTGCAGTCACAACGCCGACATAATTATGTTCACAGCTAGACTGATCTTCCGACTTGCCGTCAGTGGATTCTTTTTCATCCGTTCCACCCGTCTCTCCATCCGGCTGTTCAATCGCAATGCAGTCCTTGACGGTCACCACCGCGTAGCCGCCTTTATTATAGGTAACGGCAGCCGAGTCCTCCGGGATATACCCAACATAGCCTTGGTCTTTCAAGGTAGTTTCTTTACCGTCTATCGTAACCTTTTCATTGCTTACATCCACATATCCTGCCGGCGCCTCGCCAGCAAGCGCCTGTGCGGCACCGGGCGTGGCGTTATTTATGTCAATGGTCTTGACAACGTTCTTGCCTTCTTTATCGGTGGAGACAAAAACCCTCTTCGCCCAGCCGAGAGTTGCAT
>CAVGKI010000136.1:0-5434 GCA_963629655.1 Butyricicoccaceae bacterium
CCGAGCACCTTTGCGCCCGTGCCGATGAGGACATTGCTGCCAATGGTGGGGTGGCGTTTGCCGCTGTCCTTGCCTGTGCCGCCGAGGGTTACGCCGTGGTAGAGCAGGCAGTCGTCGCCGATCTCGGCAGTCTCGCCGATGACGATGCCCATGCCGTGGTCAATGACAAGACGCTTGCCGATTTTTGCGCCGGGGTGGATCTCAATGCCGGTGCGCCGGCGGCTCGCCTGCGAGATGAGGCGGGCGATGAACTTCATATCGCGCTCATAAAACCAGTGGGCGCGGCGGTGGCTGCGCGTGGCCTTGAGTCCGGGGTAGAGCAAATATACCTCCAGCGCGCTGCGCGCTGCGGGGTCGCGCGCCATATAGGCGGCAATGGTCTCTCTCAAATCGTCAAACATATATAAAAACCTCGATTTTTTGCAAAATAAAAAGCGGCAGCATAAGCTGCCGCAGTTAAACGCGCGCAGGGTCACAGACCCTGCCGCAAACAGCGACAGCGACATCGGGCACAACAGACGCAGCAACACGCACACTTCATCATCACTGTCACCTCACAAACAGTCAAAATCAAGAGCCGACGGGCTCACTTTATCTATAATACGCGAATGCGGGGAATTTGTCAATAGCCGCACAGCCGCGATTTTGCGGCAGTCACTCCGCCGGCGGGCATTCGTCCGCTGCGGCAGCAGTGCCGTTCTCGCGGCGGCGGTGCTCGATCGCTTCATGGAGAAGCTCAAAAATCACGGCGAGCAGGGGAATGAAGAAAATCATACCCAGCAGCCCGAACAGCTTGCCGCCGAGCAGCGCGGCGACCAGCGTCCACAGCGGGGAGAGCCCTACGCTCCCTCCGACAACGTGCGGATAAATAAACTGGCTCTCGACAAACTGCACACAGAGATATACGATAAGGCACAGCAGCGCCTTCCCCGGCGAGGTCAGCAGCGTCAAAAGCACGCCGATGGCGCAGGAGGCGAAAGCACCGATATATGGAATAAAGGCGCACACCGCCGTCAGCACCGCCGTCAGCCCGGCATAGGGGATTGAGAAAACGGAGAACGAGATGAATATCAGCGTGCCGAGTATGAGCACCTCAACGCACTGACCGGAGAGGAACTTGGCAAAGGTCTGCTGAGTCATAGCGGCGACACGGCGGATGCCGTTTGCCGTGCGCGGCTTGAAAAATGCGTCCAGAAAACCGTTCACCTGCTGCCCCAGCTCATCGCTGCCCAGCAGGACATACGCCGCGATGACGACCGCGAAGAGCACATTCACCGCGCCGGATATGGTCGAGCCCGCAATGTCCACCACCGAGCCGAGCACCGCGCCCGCACCCGTGAACACATGCTCAAACGCCGTTTTCCAGTCCAGCGTCGTTATCCAGTCAGTGATATACTGCGTGTCAATGCCGTAGCTGCCCAAAAATGCGGCGGCCTGCGGCCAGTATTCCTTCACCTGAACGCTGACGCTCATAACGGAGGATATAAGCTGCGGCACGGCGAGGATAAACACCGCCGCGATCACGGCGAGCACAAGCACGAGCGTCAAGATAAGGCTGACCGTCGGTGTCCACCGTTTGCCGAGCTTGGGGACTGCGCGCTCCAGCCGCTTTGACAGCCCGCCCATCGGTATGCTCAGCACAAAGGCAATGATGAGCCCCGTGATTATCGGCGCGATGAGCGCGGCGAGTGAGCTCAGCCATTCCCCGACCTGTGAGAGATTCGTCAGTGCCGCGAAGATCGCGATCCCCAGCACTATAAGAAGCAAATACTGCTTAAACGTCTTTTTATCCATTTCAAAAAAACACCGTTCCCATGTAAATATAACAACACAAGCATTATACACTACCCGTATGCCAAAGGCAAGCGGGAAACGGAGTGTTTCTCGGAAACCTGTAGTGCTACGCCTTTATTTGTCTGCCGGCAGTATCACGCTGAACGTGCTGCCGTGTCCCGGCTCGCTCTCGACGGCGACCGCGCCGCCGTGAAACTGTGTTATCTCCTTTACCATCGCAAGCCCCAGCCCCGTGCCGCCGTCCTCGCCGCGCGAGGCGTCCGCCTGCCAGAAGCGCTGCCATATCTTGTCCTGATCCTCCGGCGCGATGCCTATGCCGTCATCCCGCACGGTCAGCACCGCCCTGTTCTTCACGCGGTGCAGCGCCACATTGATATGTCCGCCCTCGCGCCCGTATTTATAGGCATTCTGCAAAAGATTATACACCACGCGCGACATGAGCGCGTGATTATATTCTATCTCGACCCCCGGCTCAATGTCGGCGGTGAGCGTTATGCCGCGCGCGTCGGCGGGGACAAACTCCCCGCAGCAGGACGTGACAAATTCGCTCAAATCCCCGCGTCGCATGGGATAGCGCTCCGTCCCCTGCTGCATGCGCGTCAGGCTCAAGAGCGACTGCACCAGCTCGCTCATCGAGCGCCCCTGCTCCTCTATCACGGCAATGGAGCCGAGAAAATCCTCCCGCGTTCTGCCCTTGCGCTTGGCGCGGTCACACTCGGCGAGGATAACGGTTATCGGCGTTCTCAGCTCGTGCGAGGCATCGGAGGCAAACTGCCGCTCGGTGATAAACGAGTGCTCCAGACGCGCGAGCATCTTGTCGAACGCCTCGCTCAGCCGCCGCATCTCGCTCGGTCCGCGGGTCATGTTGACGCGGCGGGACATATCGTCCCCGTCGGAAATGCCGTTGGCGGCGTCGATTATCTTCTCCATCGGGCGGAACGCGCTCCACGCAATGAGCCACCCGCCGCCCACGGACACCACAAGTATCGTGGGCAGCAGCGTGAACGTGAGAACGAGTATGACGCGCAGCAGCCCGGAGCGATCCGAGGCGGAAATCATGCCGCGTATCCATATATTCGTCACACCAAGATCCACCTGCGTGTCATAGACATATATATCCTCGCCGTCGTCGTGCACCGTGCGTATCACGTTCGCCTCCAGCGGCAAATCGACATCCCAGCGCTCGTGCTTTGCCCCGTGCACCAGCACGCCGTCCTCGTCATACACGCTGCAATACACGCCGCGCCGGTAAAAATATATCTCGTCCCAGTCAAAGTCCCCGTGGTCAAACTGCACGTTGTCCGCGTTTTTCACCACGACCTGCACCAAGCGCCCCGCCGGATCGTCCGTCACCGACGCGCCGTTTATCACCAGCACGATCACCAGCACCAGCGCCGCCAGCAGCAGCACCATCAGTGTTATCCACAGCGTCACTCTCAGCTTTGCCGACACTGCCGCTTCACTCCTCTCTCAGCACCCAGCCCGTGCCCCACACGGTGTGTATGAGCTTTTTTGAAAACCCCGTGTCCATCTTCTTTCTCAGATAGCCGACGTAGACATCCACCACGTTCGTCCCGCCCTCGTACTCGTAGTTCCACAGATTGCTCTCTATCATATCGCGCGAGAGCACCACGCCGCGGTTGCGCACCATGTATTCCAGCAGGGCAAACTCCTTATTTGTCAAATCAATGCTCTTTCCCGCACGCTCGGCTGTGCGCGCGCCGGTGTCAACGGTGAGGTCTCCCACGGTATATATGTTGGAGCGGTTGCCGGTGTACTTGCGCATCATTACGTGAACAACGGCGATAAGCTCCTTAAAATCAAAGGGCTTTGTGAGATAGTAATCGCCCCCGCTCTCCAGCCCCTCCACGCGGTCGGCGACGGTGTCGCGCGCGGTGAGGAAGAGCACGGGCGTGTGATTCCCGCTCTGACGCAGCCGCCGCACAAGCTCCAGTCCGTCCATCTTCGGCATCATGATGTCGAGTATCATAACGTCGTACTTCGCTGCCAGTGCGTAATCGAGCGCGTCTGCCCCGTTGAAGCAGCTGTCCACACTGTAGCCCTCGTCCTCCATCGCCTCGGTAATTATCCGATTGAGGTTTTTTTCGTCCTCTACGACCAGTATTCTCATGCTGTCACGCTCCTGTCAGTTTTTTATCACAGTATAAGCGAAGATTTTAAGTATTTCTTAAATCTTTTCTTAAAATATCATATTATCATCTAGCCGTAAAGAGAAAAGAGAGCACAAACCCCAAAAACGGAGAGGAGAGATTGAACATGAGCAAAACACTTAAAACCGCACTTGTGATCATTATCGTCCTTGTCATCGTCGGGCTTGCTGTCGGCGGGTATTTCATCTGGCATTATAACGACACCTATATCGGCAAGCGCGCGGCGGAGAACATCGCCATTGCCGATGCCGGCTTGGATGCCACGAAGCTGAAAAAGGTCGATACGGAGTTTGAGCATAACCACTCCGCCGCATGGTACGAGGTCGATATAGACACCTTCGGCATGGATTATGACTACACCATCGATGCCCGCACCGGTGAGATCCTCAGTTCCAGCTTCGAGGTGGACGACTGAGCTCCCCCCACTACTTCCGATATGCGAAAGGTCTTTCACCCTTTTTCATATACTTTGCTTCCATTTTACATCCCTTGAGCGTGAATGCCCGAGCCTTGCGGCTCGGGCGTTTATGCTATATCCATACAATATACTATAATAGACCTGTTCGATAACCTCTGCGTGGTAGAAAAATACACAAATAAATGGTATACTTGAGTGGGGAGAGAAAGAATGGATAATGTAAAGCGAATAGCGAAACTCAAGGAAAAAGAATACCAGAGGATATTTGGAGTAAAAAAAGCCATTTTTCATGAGATGCTGGAAATACTTGAAGAGCAGTATGCAAATGATCATAAACGAGGCGGACATCCGTCGAAACTGAGCATATTGGACAAACTTGTCATCATGCTTGGGTATTATCATGACTATCGTACAATGGAAAACATTGCTTTTGACTATGGAATTTCAAAGAGCACCGTTTATGAGAGCATTCGCTGGGTAGAAAACACTCTCATAAACAGCAGAAAATTCAGTTTGCCGTCCAAAAGATCTTTGATCAGCAACCTCGACATAGATGTTGTCTTAGTAGATGCGACTGAGTGCGAAATTGAACGCCCCCAAAAAAACAAAAGCAGTATTACTCCGGCAAGAAGAAAAGACATACACTGAAAGCTCAGCTTATTGTTGACGCTAAGACTCTGAATATCATTTGTGTCAATTTCGGGCGAGGTCATGTACATGATTTTCGTATATTCAAGGAATGCGGCGCTTTTATACCGAATAGGATAAGAATTTTAGCTGATTCCGGCTATCAGGGAATAGAGAAAATCCATAAAAACAGCCTGATTCCAATGAAAAGCTCGAAAAAGCACAAGCTCACAAGCAATGAGAAAGCGTACAACAGATCAATTGCTAAGCAACGCATTTTTGTTGAACATGTCAATCGCTATATCAAACGCTTCAGAATATTCTCTTCTCGTTACAGAAACAGACGGCATTTGTTTGCACTTCGCTTCTCGCTGGTTTGTGGCATTTTTAACCGTCAACATTAGGTTGTCGAACAAGTCTAATA
>CAVGKI010000137.1:0-5425 GCA_963629655.1 Butyricicoccaceae bacterium
ATCAGAGCACAAATTATCCGTCAGATGCCGCAGACGTATTGTGCGGTGTTGCCCTAAAAAACAACTGTTTTTGGAGGGGTGTTCAATGGACATAAACTCGCTTTTGCAGCTGAGAGGAATGTGGAAGAGCTTTTGCGCAAACCACCCGAAATTTCCCGACTTCCTGCGCGCGGTGAAGGAGCGCGGCGCGGTCGAGGGGCAGGAGATCGCCTTCACCGTCACCTACCCTGACGGCAAAACGCTCAAAGCCGGAATACGGCTGAAAGCATCTGATGTGGAGCTTGTCAACGGCGTGCTCAGTATACTGAAAAAATAGAGAGACTGCCTGTGCGATTCCGCGCAGGCAGTTTTTCGGTATCACATATACTTGTCTATAAGCTTGTCCAGCTTCGCCTCGTACTCTGCCGGTGCGCGGTGCATGCTCTCCACATGGCGCGCGCCCTCCACCCAGAGGAAATCCTTCTCGCCGGGGCACAGCGCGTAAAGCTCTTGCCCCATGTAATACGGCACGGTTCTGTCCTCCGTCCCCTGCACGAAGAGCATGGGCACGCGCGTGCGGGCGAGATGGGCGCGCACGTCGGAATCGCGCAGGTCGTATCCCGCCGCAACGCGGTTGATGGCGATAATGGGATAGATGAGCGCGCCGAGGCGAGGGCGGAGCACGTCCACCCCGCCGGTATAGGCGCTGTCGGCGACGATAAACTTCACCTGCGGCGGGACGGCATCGCACATATGCACCACCGTGCCGCCGCCCATGGAGAAGCCGTGCAGAAGAACGCGGATGTCCTCGCCGTAGGTCTTTATGAGAAAGTCCAGCCACTTGAGGCAGTCCGCGCTCTCATAAACGTCATAGCCCACATGCGTCCCGCCGCTCTCGCCTGCGGCGGCGTTGTCGCAGGTGAACACGTCTATCCCGCGGCGCAGGTAGTATTCATAATACATTCCGCCCGCGTCCAGATGGTCGGAACGAAAGCCGTGCACGATGAAGGCAATGCGCCCGGCGGGCTTATCGCCCGCTTGATAGTAAAAGCCCTCCAAGCGCTCGCCGCGCTCGGAATATATCGTATAGCGCGTGCAGGCAGTCTGTGCCATGCGTTCGGCGGCGGAGTCGCGGTGGGCATAGTAATCCTCGGCGTGCCCCTTCTTTTCGCTTTTCGCGAGGATGCCGGGGTCGCGGCAGAAGAGATAGCGATATATCTCGCCCAAGGCGACGGCGGATGCCGCGCCCGCCACGGCGGCAGTGCCGAGAATTACGGGGTGCTTTATTTTCCTTTTCATATTATATTCAGCTCACTTTCATAACCGCGCCGATGGTAGCGCAAAGAGTGCACAGTGCCACGAGAATCTGCCACGGCAGAGTGCCGAAGCTCCCCAGCAGCGCCGACGCGCCCACGCGCCTGCGCGAGAGGTTGTACGCCGCGATTATCCCCAGCCCCGTGACGACCTGAATAATGCTGGCAAAGCGCGTGAAGCCGACAAAGGAGCTCAGCCCCAGAAACGCCAGCGCCAGACACGGCAGCGACGCCGCGACCCAGCTTATTTTCAGCCCCCAATGCGTCTGCTCATTGACGATGTCGCGCAGATTCAGCGTGTTTGCCCAAAACGATGTTGCCAGTGCCAAAAGCGTGAACACATACCCGATGATGCTCACCCAGCCGCCCAGCTTTGCCGCGAGATCGACGAGCGCGCCGTCCTCGGTGATGTCCGCGCCGACACCGGCTAGCGTCGTGAGCGTGATGGCGAGAATCAGCAGCGCGTTTATCGCCAGCCCCACGGCTATTGCCGCGCGTATGCGCCGCGCGTCGCCCTCCAGCCCCTTGACGACCTGCGGCGTGCTCATCACGGCGGAGAGGGAAAAGGCGATCATGCCGAAGAGCGCGAGGGCGTTGTTCATGCCGTGCCAGCCCTGCGGCATGGCGCAGGTATCGCCGGAAAACGTCACCGCCGCGAGCACGGCAATGACCGCGACCATTGCCGCCACGGCGAGCTTTTCGCATATGCCCACAAGCTTCATGCCCACGAACACCACGCCCGAGCCGACGACATAGAACAGCAATATGCCAGCCCAGTCAGCCCAGCCCAGCCATGAGCGGAACACCGCCGCCGCGCCCGTGAGAAAGGCGCTCACATTCACAATAACCGACACGCCCAGCAGCGCGAACGCCAGCCACGTCAGCACGGTTTTGAGCCTTCCGGCGAAAAGCTCATTATCAAAGCACTTGATAAACTGCGCCCCGCCGTTGTTGTACGACAGCTCCGCAATGAGAAAATGCAGCAGCAGATTAAATGCGTAGCATATTGCGAGTATCAGCAGTATCTCCCGCAGACTGTTGTGCGCGGCGAGATACGGCACGGACAGTATCCCCGCGCCCACGCCGTGCCCGACGATGATACTCGCCGCTTCAAAAAAGCTCAGGCGCGATTCGCCCTTGATGTCAGACATAGTGCTCTCCTCTCGGCAGACCCTTTATTTTATATTATTCTACCCTCGGTTGACAAGGACACACACGGTTTTGACGGGCGGAAAAGCGTCCATACATCCTCAAAAACCTTGCCAATACACAAAGTATTGCCTGCGGTCTTTTCGTCGTCTGACCGCTTTTCTGCTCCGGCAAAACTGCTCTGCACCTAACAGCGATGGATTTTCGAGTGATTTTTGCTTTTTGAGACGCAGATGTGTCGTAACCCATCAAGGCAAAAAGGGCAAAAAGCGCCGGAAAGGCACGCTGTCAGGCGTGTGTGCTCTTGTCAACCGAGGGTATCATGTTTTGCGGAAATATCAATGTATATTCACAAGGTACGGGCGCAGAAAATCCAAAAAGCGCCTTGCGGCGGGCGAGGCGTCCGCGCGCGACGCTATGCCGATTTCGACATACTGCGGCGGGTCGAGCGGCAGTATCTTCACCCCGTCCGACCACAGCCGACCGTTCACGGCGTTGTTCATGCTCAGTCCAAGCCCCGCCTCCACCATGGAATACGTCGCATAGCTGTCCTGCGTGGAAAATTGCAGATTCGGCTTCACGCCGCAGCGCGCAAATACGCGGGTGTTGTCAATGTCCGCGTCGGGGTAAGTCTCTATATACGCCTCGCGCGCGAACTCCTCCACCGGCAGGGCGGGGAGCGCGGCGAGCGGGTGCGATGAGGGCACCCAAGCCGTCATCGCGTCGTTAAACAGCGGCAGCCAATCATGCCCACCCTCTCGCCGGCTGATCATCGCAAGGTCGAGCCTCCGCGCGTTCAGCTCACCCAGCAGCTCCGAGCTGTACCCGGAGCGTAGCTGCACCAGTATACCGGGGAAGCGCGCGTGAAAATCCGCAGAGGCGCGGGCGAGCGGGGCGTAAAACGCGGCGTATGCCGCGCCCACGGTGACAGAGCCGATTTCCAGCCCGCGTATTCCGGAGGCGAGCTGGGCGCAGTTGTCCGCCGTGTACAAAAGCTCACGGAACGCGCCCATGAGACGCTCACACTCCGCCGTCGGACGCACGCCGCCGTGCTCGCGCAGCAGCAGCGAGAAGCCCAGCTCCTCCTCCAGCGCCGCCACCATTCGGCTTATGCCGGAGAGCGTGTATTGCAGCTTGCCCGCAGCGGCGGTCAGACTGCCGCTGTCAATGGCGCACATAAGCGCGCGGTAACGCTCTATTTCCATGGCTGACCATCCTCTTACCTTGCGGTTTTGTCAAGTTAATGTTGACAAATCAAACATTTACTCAAGTATATCACGGTGATATACTGTGTGTCAATCCAAAAACCGGAGGTACACGGCATGACACACACCGCCGAGCTGACCGAGGGCAGCGTTACCGGGCATCTTCTGCGTCTGGCAGCGCCGCTCATCATGGGCAACATACTTCAGCAGCTTTATAACACCATTGACGCATTCGTCCTCGGACGCTTTGCCGGAGAGGCGGAGTTTGCCGCCGTGGGCATCGCGGGCGCAGTGATGAATCTTTTCATATTCATGATAGTTGGGGCGTGCACGGGCGTGTCCGTTATCTTTGCGCAGCTCTACGGCGCGGGGGAGCGCTCGGCGTTCCGGCGGGAGCATTTCGTCTCGCTCGTGTTCGGGCTGCTCGCCGTTGCGGCGTGCGCCGGTCTGGGCGCGGCGGTCATGCCGTGGCTGCTGCGCGCGATAAAGACGCCCGCCGCACTGACGCACCACGTCAGCGCATATCTCTATATTATTCTTGCCTCTCTGCCCGCGACGTTTTTGTATAATCTTTACGGCGCGCTGCTGCGCTCCGTGGGACGGGCGAATGCCGCGCTGGCGGCGCTCGCCGGGGCGGTGACGGTGAATCTCGCGCTGGACGTGTGGTTCGTGGCGGGGCTTGGGCTCGGCATCACGGGCGCGGCATGGGCGACGGCGGCGTCGCAGGCGGTGTCGGCAGTGCTGTGCATATTATACCTGCGCCGCGCCATGCCGGAGGCGATGATCACGCGCGCGGACTGCCGCGTGGATACGGAGCTTCTGCGCCGCACGGCGCGCTATGGCTTTATCACCGCGCTGCACCAGTCCAGCCTTTATATCGGCAAGCTTTTGGTGCAGGGCGCGGTGAACACCGGCGGCACGGAGCTCATCTCCGCCTACACCGCCACCACGCGCATTGAGGGCTTTGCCAACTCCTTCGGCGACAGCGGCGCGGCGGCGACCTCCGTGCTTGCCGCGCAGAATTACGGCGCGGGCAAGCGTGAGCGCGTGGAGGAGACGTTCAGGAAGAGCTTTGCCGTGATGCTTGTAATGGGGCTTTTGTCCTCTGCGGTGCTATATGTCACCGCCGCGCCGCTCACGGGCTTCATGCTCGGCGCGTATTCCGGCGCGGCGTTTGAAAATGCCGCCGGGTATATGCGCACCGTTGCGCTCTTCTATGTCCTCTGCTACACCGGCAACACCTTCGCCGGGTATTTCGACGGGATAGGGCGCGTGTCCGTGCCGTTTATAGGCGCGGCGGGGCATATCGCCCTGCGCGCGACGCTGTCGTGGCTGTGGGTGGATATGCTCGGGCTGCGCGCCGTCGCCATTGCCACGGGCATCGGCTGGGCGCTGGTAAATATATTTTGGACGGCAGTGAAGTTAAAGGCGCAAAAGGCTTCCAGGTGAGAATGACAGTGCCCACGCAGAAGCGGCGGGGTTCTTGTATACTCTGCACGGCGACGAGATGAAACCCCTCCACCGCTTGCGCGGTTCCCCTCCCCTTTCAGGGGCGGCTGGGAATGGCTGTAATTTCAACAAGTGCACCCTTGGCTCCACTGAAAGGTAAGTAAGCGTCCAAATCTCCGATTTGGCTAACGCGAACTTATGCCTTTGGCTGTACTGTCAGCGGCTATGCCCCTGCCTCCCCTGAAAGCGGGAGGTGGCGCGGCGCTTTGCGCCGTGACGGAGGGGTTTCTTGTGAACTCTGCACAGTGGCGATGTGAAACCCCTCCACCG
>CAVGKI010000138.1:0-1512 GCA_963629655.1 Butyricicoccaceae bacterium
GGCGATATCGACGAGTGCTACTGCTCGCCGGAGAAAAGCCGCCGCGAGCTCGGCTGGGCGGCGCAGTACAATGTCGAGGATATGTGCCGCGACTCGTGGCACTGGCAGAAGCTCAATCCGAACGGCTACCGCGACTGATAAATTTACGATCCCTTTGAACACGCTTAAAGGGGTTTTCTGCACAAAAACGTAAATTCCCTCCAGAAGACAACTTTACAATATGCGGTATATGTAAAGTTTTCACTGACAAGTATTTAATTATTGTTGTTACGTCTGCCAACTTTTATTATAATGAGTATATAGATGTGATAAGCCTTGCTCATGGTCGTCAGGAGGGAAGGAATGAGCAGAGGAACTAAAAGACGGATCGCCGACTCTCTCAGGGAGCTTATGGCGACAACTCCGATACAGAAAATAACGGTCAAGCAGCTCGTCGATAAGACGGAGATCACCAGACAGGGGTTTTATTATCATTTTCAGGATGTTTATTCTGTGCTCGAATGGGACGTTCAGTACCATTTCAGGGATCTGATGAAATACAATCCCGACAAAAGCTGCGTTCAGTGGATCCTGGATATTCTTCGTGAGATCCAGCGCGACCACTGCTTTTACAGAAAGGCAGTCAAGGCCATCGGGTATGACACCGTCATACTCCATTGCATACCGGTGTCGCACCCCTATGTATGCTCGCATATATTCGGTTCGCCGCAGCCGCCAGAGGATTTCAGCGAGGACGAGCTGTACGCGCTCAGGCTCATAGAAAAGATGCTGTGCTCGCATTTGCTGAAGCTGACCACTCAGCGTGCGGATATTGATATAGACCAGAGCTATAAGCGCCTTGTGGCCATGCTCTCGATGTGCCGCAAGCCCAATGAAGGCGGACGAGACGCTCTGCACGGCGAAATTTAAATACAATAACTTCCATTGCATAAAAACCGGACAGTTTTTTAAAACTGTCCGGTTTTTTTCTGCACATCATATATGTGTAACGTTTTTGTGTGAATAGCGCTCAATAATTTGCTCGAAAACGATGATAATTTGTCAAAGTTTACAGTGACAAGACAATGTAAAGCGTTCAAACGCTCTTCACTTTACAATTTCTCCTGCATGACAAGTGAAATATTTTCCCACGTCGTGCATAATTTTATGCATGAGGGGCCGGCAGCAAAGCCCGCCGGCTCCGTCGTAAAAAAGAGACGTGAAAGACAGGAGGAATTTAAGCATGGCAAAGTACATAATGGCGCTTGACGCAGGCACCACCAGCAACCGCTGCATACTCTTCAATCTCAAGGGCGAGATATGCAGTGTCGCACAGAAGGAGTTCACTCAGTATTTCCCGAATCCGGGCTGGGTCGAGCATGACGCAAACGAGATATGGCTCACGCAGTATTCCGTCGCGTCCGAGGCTCTGGCAAAGATCGGCGCGAGCGCGGAGGACATTGCCGCGATAGGCATCACCAACCAGCGCGAGACCACCATCGTCTGGGACAAGGCCACCGGCGAGCCGATACA
>CAVGKI010000138.1:2399-5419 GCA_963629655.1 Butyricicoccaceae bacterium
TGGAGGCCGACTCCGGCATCAAGCTCGCGGCTCTCAAGGTCGATGGCGGCGCATCCGCAAACAATCTGCTGATGCAGATCCAGTCCGATATAATCCAAGCTCCCGTAAACCGTCCCGTCTGCGTTGAGACTACCGCAATGGGCGCAGCCTACCTCGCAGGTCTTGCGGTCGGCTACTGGAAGAGCAAGCAGGATGTCGTAAACAACTGGGCAATCGACAAGGTGTTCGGACCTGAGATAACTCCCGTCGAGCGCGACAAAAAGGTCGCCGGCTGGAACAAGGCGGTCAAGTGCACCTACGGCTGGGCAAAGGACGAGGACTGATAGCTCAAATATAAATATCAACAAAAAATGGAGGATAAACAATGTTACCGTATATAGCTGAATTCGTCGGCACTGCAATGCTCATTCTTCTGGGCGACGGTGTCGTTGCAAACGTAAATCTCAACAAGTCCGGCATGAAGGGAGCAGGTGCCGTGCAGATTACGCTGGCATGGGGTCTTGCGGTCATGGTTCCCGCGTTCATTTTCGGCAATGCGTCCGGCGCAAGCTTCAATCCCGCGCTCACCATCGCGCTCGCGGCAGGCGGCTTCTTTGATTGGGCAATGGTGCCCGGCTACATAATAGCTCAGATGCTCGGCGGCTTCGTCGGCGCAGTTATCGTATACCTGCTGTTCAAGGATCAGTTTGATGCCACAGAGGACGGTCCTACCAAGCGCGGCGTTTTCTGCACCGCTCCTGCCGTCCCCAACACCGGGCGCAACATCTTTGCCGAGGCTGTCGCCACGTTCGTCCTCGTGTTTGCCATTCTCGGTCTGAATCAGGTTCCCGGTCTTGACGCAGGCGTGGGCAAGCTTCTGGTATTCGGCATCATCGTCGCCTGCGGCATGAGCCTTGGCGGGCTGACCGGCTACGCGATGAACCCCGCCCGCGACCTCGCTCCCCGTGTAGCTCATGCAGTTCTCCCCATCAAGGGCAAGTGCGACAGCGACTTCAAGTACGGTCTTGTCGTTCCTGTGTTCGGCCCTATCATCGGCGCTCTGGCTGCCGCAGGGCTGTATGCAGTGATCCCCTGGTGATTATAATTATCCCCTCCCACTTTCACTCCGCGGGAGCTGCCCACGGGCAGCTCTTTCCGGGGTGAGCCGGGGCAGCAGCGAACAGGGTCGTACAGCAAGACCTCTGTTCGCTGTTTTATATCCGTTAAATCGTGATTTATATCGGAGGTAAAATGAAATGATCCTTGACTGCACAAAATACACGGGTGTCTGCGAATGCGGACGTGACCATGAGCTGCGCACAAAGCTCGTGGTCTGCGAGTACGGCGCACTGAAGAATTTTGACAAATATATGGACGACTGCGGGCTGAGCGGTTTCCGAACGGTCATCTATGACACAAACACATATAATCTGCCCTCCGTTATCCACGTCCCTGCCGATCAGGAGATAGTTCTGAAAGCCGAGGGGCTGCACAGCGAGAAGGGCATGATTGAGGACATGATGAAGCTGTTTGAGCGCAAGCCTGACTACATCGTCACCGTCGGCGGCGGTACGCTCATGGACTTTGCGCGCTACAGCGCCTATAAGCTCGGCATACCCTTTGTCGCCGTTCCGACCATTGTCTCATCCGACGGTTTTACGGCGGACATCTGCTCCATCATCATCGACGGGCAGAAAAAATCCATACCCATGCAGGCGGCAGATGCCGTTATCTGCGACATGGACATTGTATCCGGCGCTCCGAAGTTCCTCACCATCGCGGGTGTTCAGGACATTCTTGCAAAGCATGTCTCCATAGCCGACTGGAAGATCGCGCATCTTGTTTCCGGCGAATATTTCTGCCCCAAGGTCTGCGGCATGGCGCAGGAGGCGCTGGATATAATGACGCGCTGCGCGCAGGAGCTGGCAGAGGGCAAGGAGCCGGACTATGAGGCTATGGCATACACGCAGATGCTGTCGGGGCTGACGATGCAGATACTGTCCAACAGCCGCGCGGCATCCGGCGCGGAGCACCTCGTCGCGCATCTGGTCGAGATGAAGCCCAAGGGCTTTGAGCACGCCCACGGTATGCACGGCGAGTGCGTCGGTGTGGGCACGATAATGTGCTCGCGCGCATACCACGAGTACGCGAAGCGCGAAAGCATCGAGGTCAAGCACTTCACGCCGTTGGACGAGGCATGGGTGCGCGAGGAATTCGGCGCGCTGGCAGACGGCATTTTCAAGGAGAACGAGAACGACGTTCTCAAGGGCTTCGAGCCTGAGAGCATAAAGCTCCACTGGCAGGAGATACGCGATATAATCGCAGCGATACCGAGCGCAGAGGAGCTGACAGAGCTCTATACGAAAATCGGCGCAAAGCATTCTCTTGCGGAGCTTGGGATCGACGAAAGCGTCAGCGACGACTTCCTCAACATCTCCTCGGCGATACGCAACCGCCTGACCTTTGCAAGAATGACCAGACTTATAAAGTGAGGAGTGGGCTTATGAATTACGACAAGCTTAAAAATACAGAGCTTTTTCTTTTCGATATGGACGGAACGCTCTACCTTGGCGATAATGTCTATGAGGGCGCGATAGAGCTGATGGAGGAGCTGCCCGCGTTCGGGAAAAAATACATATACTTGACAAACAATTCCTCCCGTGCCGGAGAGGACTATATCGCAAGACTGCGCCGTCTGGGATTTCCCTGCGAGGCGGAAAATGTTTTCACCTCCGGCATGGCGACGGGTATGTATCTCAACCAGCGTCATCCGGGTGCAAAGGCCTATCTTGCCGGCACGAAGGCATTCTACCGCGAGCTTGTAAGCTACGGAATCAACCTTGTAAATGACGAAAACGGCTGCACGGATGCGGACAGCGTTGATGTTGTGGTGCAGGGCTTCGACACAGAGCTTGTGTATGAAAAGCTCGACAAGGCGTGCCACTTTCTGCGCCGCGGCGCGGAGTTCATCGCCGCGAACCCCGATTGGGTATGCCCGATGCCGCACGACGAGGTGCTGCCCGACTGCGGCAGCATATGCG
>CAVGKI010000139.1:0-5413 GCA_963629655.1 Butyricicoccaceae bacterium
AGTGCCAGCAGTTCACCAAGGAAGTGCTCGACCATATGCGCGAGCGCCTGAGCGATTATCAGGAGCAGTACGGCGACCTCTACAACCTTGAGGCGACACCTGCCGAGTCCACGTCCTACCGCCTTGCCAAGCACGATGTGGAGCTCTACCCCGACATCATCACCGCCGCAGAGCCGGGCGGCACGCCGTATTATACAAACTCCTCACACCTGCCCGTGGGCTTTACGGAGGATATATTCGCCGCGCTGGACATTCAGGACGAGCTCCAGACGCGCTACACCTCCGGCACGGTGTTCCACGCCTTCCTCGGCGAGAAGCTGCCGAGCTGGGAGGCGGCGGCGAACCTCGTGCGCAAGATCGCGGAGAACTACAAGCTGCCGTACTACACGCTGTCGCCGACGTACTCCGTGTGCAAGAACCACGGTTACCTCACAGGGGAGCACTTCACCTGCCCCGAGTGCGGCGAGAGCGCCGAGGTGTACAGCCGCATCACCGGCTACTACCGTCCCGTGCAGAACTGGAACGAGGGCAAGACGCAGGAGTATAAGGAGCGCCGCGAGTACAATCTTGACCGTTCCGTGCTGCGCCATGACGGACCGCTTCACGAGGATGCCGCCGCACAGCCGGAGGAGCAGGTGGACGAGGCGCACAGCCGCGCCATACTCTTCGCCACACCGACCTGCCCCAACTGCCGCATTGCCTGCTCATACCTCGACAAGGCGGGGTTTGAGTATGAAAAGCTCATGGCGGAGGAGCACGCGGAGCTGGCACTCAGCTACGGCGTGAAGCAAGCCCCCACGCTCGTGATAACGGACGGCAGGGAGTTTGAGAAATTCGCCGGCGCGCCCGCGATAAAGGAATTTCTCGGCAGACAGTAACGAAAAATAACCGAATACAGCCCGGTCAACGCCGGGCTGTATTTGATACACGGGAGAGGAACGATGTACGACATTATCATAATCGGCGGAGGACCGGCTGGGCTGACCGCCGCGACGTATGCCCGCCGCGCGGGCAAATCGGTGCTCGTGCTGGAGAAGAGCGCCTTCGGCGGGCAGATAACATGGTCGCCGCTGGTGGAGAACTTTCCGGCAATAGCGTCCATATCCGGCACGGAGCTGGGCGACAGGATGCTGGAGCAGGCGATGGAGCACGGCGCGGAGGTCGAGCTGGAGGAGGTCACGGGCGCGGAAATACGCGGCGGCGTGAAGCATATCACGACGGAGTCCGGCGCGGAGTATGACGCGCGCGCGCTCATCATCGCCGTGGGCGCAAAGCCCCGCATGCTGGGGATCGCGCGCGAGGCGGAGCTTGTCGGCAGCGGCGTGTGCTACTGCGCGGTGTGTGACGGCGCGTTTTACAAAAACCGTCCCGTCGCCGTCAGCGGCGGCGGCAACAGCGCGCTTCAGGACGCGCTCATGCTCAGCGAGAAGTGCAGCTGCGTCTATCTCATCCACCGCCGCGCGGAGTTTCGCGGGGAGCAGCGCCTTGTCGAGGCGCTGCGCGGGCGCGGCAACGTGGAATTTGTCACCGAGGCGAGCATAACCGCGCTCATGGGCGAGGGCGAGCTTGAGGGCATCGCTGTCGAGCAGCGCGGCGCGCGGCGGGAGATACCCGTGGCGGGGCTGTTTGTCGCCATCGGGCACGCGCCGGACAACGGCGTGTTCGCGTCCCTGCTCGACCTTGACCGCGCGGGCTACGCCGTCGCGGATGAAAGCTGTGTCACACGCACCTCCGGCGTGTTCGTCGCGGGCGACTGCCGCAGCAAGAGCGTCCGGCAGCTCACCACCGCCGTGGCAGACGGGTCTGCCGCCGCGCTTGCGGCGTGCGCATGGCTGGACGCATGAGCATACGCGAATATATGACCCGCGTGAGCCGCTGGCGCGGGCACATCATGGGCTTTTGCATACTGTGCATACTGTTTTTTCACGCCGGCGCGCGTTTAGCCGAGCCGTGGAATTATTTTCTCAACCTTCTGTGGGGCGTGGACATCTTCTTTTTCTGCACCGGCATGGGGGTGCACCGCTCGCTCACGAAAAACGGCGACACGCCGGCGTTCTATAAGCGCCGCGCGGCGCGCATCTATCCGGCGTATCTGCCGGTGGTGCTGCTGTTTTTCGCGCCGATACTCGTGCGCGCCGTCGAGGCGGGGAACGCCCTGCCCGCGCTGGGAGAGCTGTTGGGCAACGTACTGCTGCTCGGCTGGATAAATCAGATGGATAACCAGTTCAACTGGTATCCGCAGGTCATCGCGCTCTTCTATCTCGCCGCACCGGCGGCATGGCTTGCCGTGCGCCGCGCGGACGGCGACGGGAGGAAGCTTGCGGCGCTGTTCGCGTTCTTCATCGTGTCGCAGCCGTGCTTTTTCAACTCGCACCTGCTCATCGCGTGGTCGCGCGCGCCGTATTTTATGATGGGGCTCATCGCGGCGGAGCTGAGCGAGCGGGACGCGGATTTCAGGCTGAATATCCCGCTGCTCGTCGTGCTCTTTATCGCGGGCAACGCCCTCATGTACTACGGGCAGCGCTTCCCCACGGAGATACTGTGGGGCTACGGGCTGAGCTGGTATCCGGGGCTGCTGATTGTGCCGGGCGCGCTGCTGCTGCTGCCGTGGGCGTTCGCGCTCATTGCGCGGGTGAAGTGGCTGGGTTGGATAAACGCGCTGTTCGCGCTGCTTGGCAAGTGGTCGTTTGAGATATTCCTCGTGCACCTGCTGCTGTTCGGGTATATCAATGCGCTGGGGCTCGAAATGCGCGGCAACCTCGCGTGGCTCGCCGCCATCGCGGTGTCCGTCGTGCTCTCGGTCGGGTACGGGAAGCTGATCGAATGCGGGAGAAAAACGAAAAGCAAATAAGCGATAAAAAACCAAGGTCGTGCTGTCATACGCGACCTTGGTTTAATTCTGCTGTTCGTTATTTGCCCTGCTGGGCTTTTATCTTGTCCACCCAGCACTTGTGGCACATGGCAATATAGCTGTCATTGCCGCCGAGGAACACCTGATCCCCCTGCGTTATTATGCGTCCGTCGCCGTCAATGCGGGCGTTGACCGTCGCCTTGCGTCCGCAGGCGCACACGGTCTTTATCTCCGTCAGCGAGTCTGACAGCTCCATCAGCCGCTGCGAGCCGGGGAACAGGTGCGTCAAAAAGTCCGTCCTCAGCCCGAAGCACAGCACGGGAATGTCCTCCTCGTCCACGAGTGCGCGGAGCTGGTCGATCTGCGCGGGGGTGAAAAACTGCGCCTCGTCCGCAATGATGACATCATAGCTGCCGAGCTTGCGGTACTCGTCGGCAATGTTCAGCTCCGGCGTGATTATCTGCGCGTGCGCGGAAAGCCCGATACGGCTTTTGACGATGTCCGCGCCGTCGCGCGTGTCGGTGCTGGGCTTGATGAGCCACACCGTCATGCCCAGCTCCTCATAGTTGAATTTTGTTATCAGCGCCTGCGCGGACTTTGACGAGCCCATCGCGCCGTATTTGAAATATAGCTTTGCCATAATTCCCTCCGTGTTGGATTTTGATATTGCCAAGCAAGGCTCGCCTCGCTTGGCATCTTGAACAGTTTACTGTTCAAGATGAGCGCGAACGCGCTCCATCACCATTTCAAGCGCGACCTGATTGTGCCCGCCCTCGGGTATGATGATATCCGCGCGGCGCTTCGACGGCTCGACAAACTGCTCATGCATGGGCTTGACCGTGGTGAGATACTGGTCTATCACGCTGTCAAGACTGCGCCCGCGATCGCGCACGTCGCGGATGATGCGGCGGAGTATGCGCACGTCGGCATCGGTGTCAACGTATATCTTAATGTCCATCTGCTCGCACAGCTCAAGGCTTTGAAAAAGGAGTATGCCCTCGACGATGATGACGCGCGCGGGGCAGACGGTTATTGTCGCGTCCGTGCGGTCATGAATGGAATAGTCATACACCGGGCACTGCACCGCGTGACCCGCGCGCAGCTCGCGCAGCGCAGCGACGAGCATGTCCGTGTCAAATGCGTCCGGGTGGTCGTAGTTGAGCTTGGTGCGCTCCTCATACGGCATGTCGTGGTGCGCCTTATAGTAATTATCATGGTTTATGACCGAAACATCGCCCTCAAAGCGCTGCATCAGCTTTTTTGTGATGGTGGTTTTCCCGCTGCCTGTGCCGCCGGCGATGCCGACGATCATAACGTTGCCCATAGCCCGTGCGCCTCCCAAATCGTAAGATACGATTGCTTTCACCATACTATAACACATATCCCGCCCGGTTTCAATTTGACTTTTCCCGTTTTCTCTAATATAATTATTTATATAGATATTTAGGAGGTCATGCAAATGCATAAAATGAACACTCCCCACAATGTGGCTTATCTGGGGCAGATCGCAAAGACCGTGCTCATGCCCGGCGACCCTCTGCGCGCGCAGTACATCGCGGAGCATTATTTTGAAGAGCCGGTGCTCGTCAACAACGCGCGCGGCATTCAGGGCTGGACAGGCGGATATAAGAACACGCAGGTGACGGTCATGGCATCCGGCATGGGCATCCCGTCGATAGGCATATACAGCTGGGAGCTGTACAGCTTTTACGGCGTGGAGAATATCATCCGCATCGGCTCTGCCGGCGCGCTTGACGACAACCTGAAGGTTATGGACATAGTGATGGCGCAGGGCGCGTGCACAAACTCCAATTATATAAAGAGCTTTGTGCCCAGAGGCTCGTATGCGCCTATCGCGGATTTTGATCTGCTCACCACGGCGTATAAAATCGCAAAGGAGCACGGCGTGACCCCCAAGGTCGGCAATCTTGTCTCGGCGGACAACTTCTACACGCCCGACAGCAGCGCAAACGATATGTGGAAGCGCATGGGCGTGCTCGCGGTAGAGATGGAGGCGGCGGGGCTTTATGCCAATGCAGCCGCGCTCGGCAAGCGCGCGCTCGCCATCTGCACCATATCCGACCACGTCTACCGCGACGAGGAGCTCAACGCAGCGCAGCGCCAGACCTCGTTCCGTCAGATGATGGAGATCGCCCTCGACACGGCGGTGGCGCTGGCTAAGGAGCAAAAGAATTAACAGAAAAATTAACAAAAAGAGCACATTATTTCGTGTGTTTCCCTTGATTTAATAGGAGCAGTCTGCTATAATCTACACAGTATGGGGGTGAAATGCCCCGTACATAACAACGAAAAATTTTATGGAGGAAAAAACATGAAGAAGATTCTCGCACTTGTTCTTGCGCTGTGCATGGTCTTTGCCCTGTGCGCCTGCGGTCAGTCCACGACTGCCGCGACCGAGGCTCCTGCTGCCGAAGAGGCTGCACCTGCCGCAGAGGAAGCCGCTCCCGCAGAGGAGACTACCGAGGCTGCTGAGGGCGAGTACAAGGTCGCCATGATCACCGACTACGGCGACATCACCGACCAGTCCTTCAACCAGACCAC
>CAVGKI010000140.1:0-5374 GCA_963629655.1 Butyricicoccaceae bacterium
TTTATATACCGTCTTGCAACAAGCGGTTATTGCAAACGACATTAATGTCGGTCACAAACCGTGCGTTTTTCGTGCGTCTTTCGTGCGATTACCGTGCGTTTAATCCTCCTCCAGCAATCCGCTGTATTCTTTTCCATCATCGTCCATGGTTTGTTCCTCGTATTAGTCAATAATCTCATTTCGTGTGATTATAATCGTTGACAAGTCGCTCGGTGTCGGGAAATACCAGCGAATATATGTGCGACCATCAAGCGCAATAGGAGTGAATTTCCAAACGTCTTCAGACGAATCATAAGTTGCAGACATATAGCCGTTTGTACTTGTGTTGTTATTCCAGTTGTATGTGTAGGTTGAAATAGCGCCCGTCATCGCCTCACCAACGGTAAGTGCAGTTCGTGAATTTGAACCAGCACCGCTACTTGAAAAATCAACACCTTTAACTCTGATTACATCTCCTTCGGCAATTGGTACGAAGTTCGTAACCGTGCTTCCTACTGCCGCTTGCAGAGTGCCGCTGCTACTCCATCGATAGTCAGTCAGCCAATCGTCAGAAGTCGGGTCTGCTAAGTTGGTATATCCTGCCGCCTGAGCGACAGCCGTTGCAGTAATAACTATATCCCCTGTCACTTCGGGAATTGAAATTATGCCGTCCTTGTAAAATGTTGACACATCAACACCTCCCATTGTTATTGTTACGCTTGACATATCATAGCCATCGTTAGCCGTAATCGTGGTTACATAGCTTTGACCGTCTATTACATAGAGTCTTTTATTACTGCTTGAGCAATCCGTTAGCACTGGCGTAACCGACCGCCGCAATACATCTTCTGTTCCGCTGAATACTTGACTTGTTGCATCAACGCCGCCCATCGTAACTTTGATACTGTCAATGATTTTGCCAGCAGATGGAGCTATGTTCGCTGTATATGGCTGATACTGCGTTGCGCTTGTTGCACTGTTGTCGGTCGTGACATTCGTTAAGCTGTTGATGACGGTATAGGTTGATATGCTCGGCGTTATTGTTTCGGGAGAGCCGTCTATCATTGCCGCTCTAAATGCATTGATTTCGTCAGCCGTGAAACCAAGCTCTGCCGTAAATGTCACGCACTTATCGCGGAATGTTGAACCGCTTTTGGCGTTAATAGCAGTTATAAGTCCTGCCCATGTCGCGCCGCCTTGATAACTGCCGTTCCTCGCTCTCATGGCATAGAACGAGCTTAACTCATAATCCTTGTCAATATCCGACTGGCTCACACCAAGCAAGCCCTCCACTATACAGGCGATTGTTCCTGTGCGGTCACAGCCCATTGAACAATGGAAGTAAACAGGCTCACCATGCGTTACTGCATTAAATATTGTTCTAAGGTTAGTTTTCCACGCATCAACAGGCGTTAAGGCGTACATTACATATTGTTCAGCGCATGTATAATAAACATCGTCACCGAGCGGTGAAGCCGTTATCGCTGCTTCGGTTGTACCTCTCAAGTCAAGGTCATGCATTATGCCGAGTTCTTCAACCAAAACTGTTCTCGCTGTGCTTGCTATTCCACCGCCCCTAAATAACAGTCCATATTTAACCGTACCACCATCGCATGCCCAACCGCCCAAGTCTCTCACATTCGCCGCCGATGTCTTAATCCATCTCACTTGGTCAAGCGGCTTCAGCGTTCCAGCTTTTTCGCTGTTAGCAAATGGCGTTTGCACATTCGGCTCTTGATTGTAATAGGTTTCTGCTCCCACCGTTACGCCAATCGGCCTGTAATTGCTTTCAACTGCTGTGGCTGGTGCATAATTTGCAATCTGCGATGTGGTGTAATCTGACGGGTCATAAGTCACATTTGCAAGATAATTCCGCGCAAGCTCGGGGCATTGATGCCATTCGACATTTTCCGAGCCGCCGTCTTTAGTGTTTTCGACCACAATATCCGCTTCACAGTATTTTCCTGCGGTTTTCAGCGTTTTTGTGCCTGTGTCGGTCATTTCGACAATGCTTGTGTCTTTGTATTTAACATTTACGCTCATTCCGCCTCACCTCCGTACCTCGGCAGCGCTGCCACGGTCTCGGAGACCATCTCGCTCTTGTCTGCCGCTGTCCAGTAGTCCGTACCCTTGACGGGCGTGTAACCGTCAGCGCCCTTGGCCCCTGTCGCACCTGTCGCGCCGGTATCGCCTTTTTCGCCTTTCTCGCCCTGCGCGCCTGTTGCACCGGTATCGCCTTTTGCTCCTTTGATGTTGACCGGCGTAGGATTATCCTTGCCGCCGTCGTTCGTCCATGACAGCGTACCATCAGATGATACACTCGGCGTGAAGGTCGTACCGTCCTGCCCTATGCCGCCCTCAATCGTTATATTGCCGTTTGCATCCGGCCCAATGTTGTTGACGGTCTTTACCTTGCCTGCTGATGCAAGCAGCGTGTCGGTTTCACTTTTGCTGTAGCTGTCAGAAATGAGACGATAATCAGTGCTTATTTCGCCAATCAGAGCTTTCAGTGCTACGCCCTGTGCCGCGCTCAGAGGCTTGTCACTGACGTTTGTAGTCAAATCGTCGATGATATCAGAAACATTGACCTTTGACGTGGTGACGCTCTCTATCAGCGACCTGATATCACTGTGCGCATTCTTAGCTGCGTCGTGGGCGGCTACCGCGTTTGCGGCAGTTCCGCTTGTATCTGCCCCCACCTCGGAGGCCGTGTATGTCGGCTTTGTGTCCGCTTTCGCCCATGATGGAACGGTCGGGTCGGTTTCTGTGTATGGATTCTCCGCAAGATAACGTGCGATAATCTGATAGAGAGTTTCCACCTCTACCCCGCCCTGCTTTATTAAAGCCATGATACGGTCGTAAACCGCGCTCTCAGGCGGCAGAGGTTCGCCGCCCCTTGAGCGTATCGACTTCAAAAGAGGCACAGTAGCGGCAGTTGTGGTCACAAGGCTGCCGGCAAACACGCCGATGCTTACTGCCTTTCCGTGCTGCAAAATCGGCACCTCACATTCATTGCCCAAGAACAGCACGTCAATGTAACCGCAGCCGCACGAGAACCGCGCGGTTTTCATCTCATAATCATCCCATGCTGAGTCAAAGGTAAACTGCACTACATAATCGCTGTTGTCGCAAACGATGTACGCATCCTTGTCTGTCAGCTCGGCTATCTTGTCGGCAACGTTTATTTTAATAACCATTGCGTCTTCTCCTTATCAAAACTCCGTGAACCACTCACCCTCAGCTATCTCGGTCGGATTGCCGCTCTGCAAGCACACATATCGCTTGCTGCCGTCGGTGTAGTAGTAGTTCGGATATACGCTCATACCGGCGACAAACGTAATAGGCTCATCTGCCGTGCCGCTCTTATCCTCGCTCTCGGCCTCTATCCATGCAATAGAGCCGCCTGCTACAGCCTGATGCGGAACCCACTTGTAGCCGGGGCGTGAGGGCATCTCAGCAGGCTTGTCCTCGATCGTTATGCCGCACTCGGTTATCGTATCGGAGCCGATTTTGAGCCGGTCAATGTCCTCTTTCAGCTTCTTCGCGTTTTCAACGTATGCAGTCATTCTGCCACCTCCAATATTGCAAGTGCTTCTTTCATGTCCTGTACAATACTTGCCGCATAATTGACCTCGAGCATTCGCCCGGTCGTGAGCCAATCGGCAAGGTTGTTTTCGATCTCCGTCTGCAAGCCGTCATTTTCCTTGACGTGCAGAACATATTCATCGTACTCAAACTCGTTGTCACTGAGCTGTTTGATGTTCTCTCGCAGTCGGACCTCGGCATATCCGGGCATAAGGCCGTAAGCTTCTACCGTGACCGACTGCGGAGACTGATTTCCTCTCACTCTCATATTACTTCCTCCTGCGGTATAAACATTAAGCGCAGCGCCGTATCGGAAGCGCTTGTTGCGTAGTGTAAAGGCGCGTAGCAGAACAATCCCGATTCCGAGCCATTACTGTGGCCGCCAAATGTGAAGTAATACGTAGCGTTACTGGTGCTGGCTAAACCGTCCACGGCATCGCACATAAATGTGGATGAGCTGCCGCCGCTCGCTTCTTCGGGGAGCAAAACATATGGGTAGTTGCTGTCAAAGCCTAATTTGGTAACATAAGCGGACTGCCATTCTTGAATACAGGTGAATGACAGTTTCGATTCGAAATCTGTCGTATTTGTACGGGCGTTGTTGCTGATGTGTAGGCCTTTCCACTGCAGCGACGTTGAGTCTGTGCTTGTGGTGTATCTCCAGCACGCCAGTTCAATTAACTGCCAATAGTCGCCCCACAGGTTTTCTATGCCGCGCCACACAACGCCGGTCTTACCATCCGTGCCTGCCGGTATGCCGGTAAGCCCCGGTACTGCATCACAGCTGCCTGATACGTGATCATTCACATTATTGCTATCAGCCAGACCTCGGCCTATGGCGGTCTGCACGTCGTTCGTCGCAAACTCAACGAGTATGAGCATCTGAATTGCCGACAAAGCAGATATGCTCATAGCATTCCAGCCGTCGCCCTTGTTGTGCAAATTTAGCAGTATGTTGCCCGGCGAGTCATACGAACGCGCCGCCTTAGCGGTTTGCGACATAGGATAACCGGAGCTGGGATATGCATCGTAAGACATGTATGCCCCGATATACACATAGTCCTTCTGAACATCGTTGTGGTTGAAAGCCGGATGGAGCGAGAAATTGTCTGTTGCCTTGTTCGCAATCTCGATGTGCTCTATATTGCCTTCACGATAGCGCCGATACCAGAACTTAGGTATTCGTACCATAACATCACCGGTCGATGCTGTCACGCGGGTGATATCGCCCCATGGATAAGCCTTGTCAAAGTCGCTCGAACCGGCTACCGTTCCTTTCGATGCCGTTGCGGTCATTCCGACGGCGTTGTCGGTTCTCGTCCACTCCGGAGACGAAGCGGTGATATCGCGGCTGATACCGTATATCTGCCGAACCATCAGGCTCACGGTTTTGACTTCCATATCGTTGGCGATAGTCACGCTTTCCGATGCTGTGTCACCGCTGAGCGTTACGGTAACTGTCCATGTTCCTTTTTGGCGAACTTTGAATGAACAACTGCCTGTGGTGTCAGGCGCTGTATAAGTTGTGCTGCCATTCGAGCAAGTGCACGTTGCGCCTTTGGTGTAGGCCACCTGTATGATCGCTGCGAAGGACGAGCCACCATTGCAATGATTTATAAGAGGCATTATAAATCCCTCCTGATTATCAAAGTTACCGGGATGTCTATTGTCGGCACATCGCCCAGCGCGACAAGCTGAATGCTCCCTGCCGCCTGTGTGCCGCCGACGATCATAGCGCCCGACAGCGCTTCCATCTGCGCCTGTGTTATCCCGCTGTTTTCGCGCGGCAAAAGCTCAACTGGGCTTGTTG
>CAVGKI010000141.1:0-5373 GCA_963629655.1 Butyricicoccaceae bacterium
ACGGCTGGCTCGATGCGGAGACGCTGGAGCTGCGCTACGGTACGAACGGTATGCCTGACGTCGGCGCAAACCAGATGTACTATAACGCCACGGTATCAGGCACGATAGATACCATGCCCGACACGCCGGGACTTGCGGTCTGGCACGACGGACACATCGGCGTATATATAGGCAACGGTGAAGTGATAGAGGCAATGGGCACGAAGTACGGTGTGGTCAAGACGCAGCTCGAAGGCCGCGGCTGGACGCACTGGCTTCAGGTACCGTATATTTCTTATGACTAAGGGGGAACACCATGAAACAGATAAACATATCTGTCAGCTTCGATGATGAGAAACTGCGGGCGTTGAACAAGTATCTCAAAAAGAAAGAACTGACGGCCGAGGATGAGCTCGCGGCGGCTCTGCTGCATCTTTATGAAAAGCATGTTCCTGCTGCCGTGCGTGAGTATATCGACGAGGATGATGCAGTTGTTCCGGCGAAGCCAAAGCGCACAGCAAAACCGGCAGCGCCGAAGAAAGCTGAAGAGCCAGTGCCGACCGTACCTGTCACTACAGATGGAGGTGAGGAATCATTAGCATCGAAATATTTTGGGACGACCTGACCGAAGCAAAGCAGCGCGAGATCATGTCTGCCCTCGGCGACAACGGCAACTACGATGTGATCCCGATAGCAGTTATTGAAACCGAGCAGCACCACAGTCTGGCCGAGGACGATTTTAATTTCGTCGATGAGATTTTGGAATGCGATGACGAGTTGAATTTCTACATGGAGCTGCACTGTGATGCCAGAAGTATTTTTGGTTCGCTTGGCGGGATCGCTCCGGAAGATTATCTCAACGTCTACGCAAACTACAATGTTACAACGAGACAGGTCGACGATACCCTTGACATTATGATCTGCCGCGGCGTCGGCGCTAACGAGGCGGCAGTGTACAAGCTCTCGGAAGCTGAGAAAGAAATAGTCCTTGAGAAGATGGACGAGTATTGTCAGGAGCGCAAGGGTATGACGCTCGACGGATACTGCGAGTCAGTGCAGACCGAATATCTCACACCGGAGCTGTAGCACGTGTGTGCCCACGTGAGGCGCTGTGTGCGCTTTTACGGAGGCAGTTGGGGCGTGGATACCCCGGCAGAAGAACGCGCGGCGTTTGGGGGCGTTTTCGCGGCAGTTTCGTCCGGGCACGCCCGTTCGAAAATGGCACTATGATAAAGGGAGGTACACCCAAGGGCGCACCTCCCGCCCACAAAGCCCCGCAACGCGGGTCTTTTTCGGCCTTCGGGCAAGGTACACATTTTCAAGAAACTCAAAATTTTAGGTGAACGCATATCCGAGAAACGCCCTTGTTTCAAGGGGTTCAGCGGTTCTCTGCGTTTGCGGAGGAGATGATAGAAATAAGCACAGAAAACGTAAGACGCATAGCAGTCTGGCTCAAACCGGAGCTGTTATCCCGCATGGACGGCTGGCTCGAAACTGCCAACTGCAAAAACAGAAGCGAGTTCATCAGCAAGGCTCTCAGATTTTATATGGGATACCTTGCGACGGATGACGTCAGCTTATACGTCTGCGAATCTGTCTCACAAAACATTCGCGGGATGCTGTCAGAGAACACGAACAGGATCTCGAAGCTCATGTTCAAGTGGAGCGTGGAGCTGAACATGATGATGCACATAGTCGCGGCACACTTCAAGGATGACGTCTCTGACCTTCGTGCTCTGCGGGGTTACTCTGCGGACGAGGTCAAACGCACATACGGGAATATTTCTTTCGATACCGCTCTGGATATTCAGCGCGGCAACTCTGGTGACTGATGGCTGGTGTATTTTTCTCTTCGCCGTATCTCAAAGGTGGAAAGCAATCGGCAAAGCTTGCGAACCTCACAAAATATATTTCAATACGCGAGGGTGTCGAGTTGCTCAAAGATACCGACAGCAGCTTACCCGCGACAAAACAGCAGCAGGATTTTATATCTCGACTGCTCAAAATGTTTCCCGATACTCGTGGGATGCCAGAGTATGAAGATTACAAAGCAGAGCGCTCGCAGAAGAACGCCGCAGAGTTTATTTCTCAGGTGCAGGAGAACTACGCATATTTGCTTGACAAGCGCGAGAACTACATCGACTATGTCGCAAACCGTCCCGGTGTGAGGAAGCTCGGTGAGCACGGTCTGTGGAATGCAGACGGCAAAGTGCCTGTGCTGCAAAACGCAGTTGACGAAGTGGCTCACCATCAGGGCAATGTCTGGACACCGGTCATTGCGATACAGCGTTCAGACGCTGAGCGTCTTGGTTATGACTCCGCCGAGAGTTGGCGCTCACTCATCTGCTCTGAGCTGGATCAGATAGCAAAAGCGTATAAGATACTGCCGTCACACTTAAAATGGTACGCTGCGTTCCACGAAAAGGAGCGAAGCGTACATGTGCATTTGGTCATCTTCTCGACTGATCCGAACGAAGGCTATCTCACCAAGCCAGCAATACTTGAATTGCGTTCTGCACTCACGCGGCAGATATTTAAGGATGACTTGAAGAACATCTATGTTCAGCAGACTGCGTACAGAAACCAGCTTCAAGAGAATGCGCTGGCGGTCATGGAGTCGTTGATTCAGCAAATGCAGGATGGTGATTTGAAAAATCCCAAGCTTGAACTGCTCATCACTGAGCTTACTGAGCGTCTGCAAAACTACTCCGGTAAAAAGTTATACGGTTACCTTCCGCCAACGACTAAACGCATAGTCGACGCTATCGTTGACGAGCTTGCAAGTGATGAACGTGTGGCAGAGGCGTATTCGCTCTGGCAGGATATGCGTGACGAGGTGTTCAGTTTTTACTCTAAAGCAAAACCGGAACGTGTGCCGCTGTCTCAGCAGAAGGAGTTCAAGCCAGTGAGAAATATGGTCATCAGGGAAGTCGTGCAGATGATAGAGCAACAGCAAGATGAAAATGCTGAGTATGACAAATCGCAGTATGCTGCACCGGAATTAAAAACTTCCCCAGAAAACACATCATCAAATGCAGAGCATAACACGAATCCTCGTCAAGAGTACCACTCTCCACCACCCGAATCCGTAGCCGCCTGTATGGTTCGTATGCTGCATCACATGGGAAATATCTTTCGGGATAACGTCGGCTCTTCCGGTTACCGTGGCTTGCAGCTTGACAGGAAGCGTCGCAAAGAATTGCAGGAGTGGAAAATCGCGCTCGGTCATCGTGAGGACGATCATGAAGATCCTGCAAATTACCCGAAGCCTGCGTATTAGTTTCAGTTGCTATTCCAGTGCGTTTGGGTATAATGTGTTGCTCAAGAGGAAGTGGTGAAAATGAAGGCTCGGCAACTGCCGCCATACGAGGAGTTAAGCAGAGAAAATCGTGAACGCTTATATGAACATGACCTGCCGGTGTATCTCCAGCATGACCTTGACGCATTCAAGGACGGACTGGAAAATGGCTCGACACTCATGGACTGCCTGTGGGGTGAGCTGTATGGCAGCATCAACATTGCGCAGATAGACGATGGCGCAATAACACCTGAACATGCCGACTACCTGCGGCAGAAGTATCTCTGGGGCGAGGATATATGAAGGCTTTATCTCTAAGTGCTGTTGTAGTATAATTGTGTCACATAAAACAATGAAAGGACTTAGATCATGCTCAACATCCCGGACCCGAATGTGGTTTTTCCTAACGAATATAAGACTTCATGCTTTATAAAGAACATCATCACCGCTCCTAATATTTCAGTTGGTGATTACACCTATTACGATGACGCGATTGATCCTACTGGGTTTGAAAAGAATAATGTACTTTTCAATTATCCGGAGTTTGGGGACCATCTCGTGATCGGTAAGTTCTGTCAGATTGCTTCCGGTACCAAGTTCATAATGGGACCAGCAAACCATCGAATCAGCAGTGCCACAACCTACCCCTTTAATGTGTTCGGCGGCGCATGGTCTGAAAACACACCACCGCACATGGATCAGCTCCCGCATAAAGGCGATACTGTTATAGGAAACGATGTATGGATTGGGCGTGAAAGCATCATCATGCCCGGCGTGAAGATCGGCGACGGAGCAATCATAGCCGCTTACTCCGTAGTTGCAAAAAACGTTCCTGCTTACACTGTGTATGGCGGAAATCCTGCAAGGTTAATCAAGGAACGCTTTGATGAAGAATTGAAAGATCTGCTGCTTCGATATCAGTGGTGGAACCTGCCCACAGAACATCTGACAGATATCCTACCGCTGCTTTGTGACCCAGATCTAGCTAAGCTCAAGCAGTTTTTGAAAACGCATACCGCGTAGATATATTCTCGGAGGTGATCAACTTAACCTACATACATTTTACAGACGAGCAGAAGCAGCGCGCTGCTTCTGCTGACCTTGAAGCCTTTCTCCGCAGCCGTGGAGAAGGGCTTATTTCATCCGGCAGGGACAAGCGCCTTGCCAGCGACCACAGCGTGACCGTACGCGGCAATGAGTGGTACGACCATGCCGAGGAAAAAGGCGGCACAGCCATCAGCTTCGTCCAGCAGCATTACGGCATCGGCTATGCCGAAGCTGTGTCCACGCTGCTCGGAAACGAGCTGGGTGTTGCTTATCCTATGCATTCGGAAAAGCAAATTGAAGTAAAGACATTTGCTCTGCCGCCAGCCAACAAGAACATGCACCGTGTGTTTGCTTATCTCTGCAAGACCCGCGGAATAGACCGAGATATCGTTTCAGCCTTTGCAAAAGCGCATCTCATCTATGAAGATGCGGAGTACCATAATGCGGTGTTTGTCGGTTCGGATTCAGACGGTATAGCTCGCCACGCGCACAAGCGCAGCACGAACAGCGAGGGCAAATCGTTCCGCCAGAACGTTGAGGGCAGTGACCCGAAGCACAGTTTTAATTACACAGGTACAGATGGGAGCCTCTACGTATTTGAAGCTCCCATAGATTTGTTATCCTACATTTCACTGTACCCATCCAACTGGCAAGCCCACAGCTACGTCGCTTGCTGCGGTACGAGTATCCAGCCTGTGCTGGAGCAGCTCCGCCGTCAGGACATTGACTGCGTGTACCTCTGTCTGGATAACGACTCTGCCGGACAAAAGGCCGCACAACGCATGGAGGCTGAATTAGCTGAGCGAGGTGTATATGTTGAGATCATCGTCCCGACGCTCAAAGACTGGAACGACGATCTGCGAAGGGAGGCGCAGGAATGGACTCAAACCTCTGGACTCTCCTTATAGTTGCGGGCTTGGGCTTTGCTGTGATTGGCGGGCTTGCTATGCTCTCAAGCAACTACACACTTGGCAACATCAAGTCCAAGACTGTCGGCGACGGTCAGCACGGCACTGCTCGCTGGGCGACTGAGAGTGAGATACGCAAAA
>CAVGKI010000142.1:0-5366 GCA_963629655.1 Butyricicoccaceae bacterium
TTCAGTAGCCGCACCGGCGAATCCTTCGCTATAAAAATTTCCGTCTCCATCGGCACGACAAACGCATGAGTAAACAGATTGTGAACACGCCATTTTTCTGATATAATAAGGAGAAAAAGGGGTGTGTTAATATATGCAGGAACTATTAGACGGGCTGGAATTCATAGAGGACAAACGGCAGCAAAACAAAGTTCGCTATAGCTTAAAGGAGATTCTTGTTATTGTACTGTTTGCAACACTGGCTAATGCGAATGATTGGGTGAAAATGGCGCTGCTTGCGGAAAATAATCAGGATTATCTGCGCTAATATATTGAATTAAGAAACGGAATACCGTCTCATGATACGATTAGACGTGTCATGGGGATGATATTGCCGGAAATTTTACAGCAACTCTATGGAAAATTGTGGGAACGTTTAAATAAGAAGAAAAGCTGGAAAGCCCTGCCTGCGTTGCAATGGAGGAGAAAACACTCAAGAAGGATGGAAAGGCAGCAAAAGAGTATCGGTATTTCATTAGCAGCTTAAAGCCGGATATAGAGCTAATCAGCCGAGCAGTCAGAGGGCATTGGAGTATAGAGAGCATGCATTGGCATTTGGATGTGACTTTCCGAGAAGATGCCAATACGACCATAGACAAAACAGCAGCACAAAATTTGAACATCACAAGAAAATGGAGTCTAAGTATTTTGAAGCCGCACAAATATCAAAGCATAAGCTGTCGATGAAAAAGAAAAGGTTCGTAATCAGTCTGCACCCAATTCAGTATCTGGAAGAATTGCTGCAAGCTTAAAAAATGGCAAAATGCAGAATGTAGGGCGGATAATCATTCATGCGTTTGTCGTGGCACGCAGGACGTGCATTCTGGCGGCTCCTGCTGCGGGTGCAGCGCGAGCGTGCTGTGCGCGCATATCCTGCCCGCAATGCGTCGCGGGCGTGGTGCTCGGCGCGTTGGGGATATACCAGCCGTTTGCGGACTTTGCGCTCGCCGGGGCGAGCGTGCCGCTGACGGGCTTCGGCAACGCATTGGCAAAGGGCGTGCGCGAAGCTGTGGCGGAATCGGGCGTGCTGGGTGCGTTCACAGGCGGGCTGACCGCCTGCGCGGGCGGCATCTGCGCGGCGGTGTTCTTCGCGCTGATAATGGCGCTGCTGTTCCGTTCGAGGGATAAGAATAAATAGAAATCACGGTGCAGCATCCGGCGAACGCCGGAGATCTGTACCGTGATTTCTTTTACACATACGACCTGTCGATGGTGACTATCGCGTAATGCTCCTCCCATGTGGAGTGGACAAGGGTGCGTATTTTCGCTGCCAGCGCCTCGTCCGTCATTTTGAAATCGACGGGAGCGACGGCATCGAAGATGAGATTCGTGTGCGTCGTGCCGGGAACCATGCGGAAATCGTGCACGCTTATCTCCGGCGAGATGTGCGTTTGCAGCAGCTCCGTCACGGCGTGGCGGTGCTGCGCCACCTCGGTGTCGTCCGCCTCGATGGGATCCATGTGTATCGTCGCGACGCAGCCGAGTTCATTTTTCAGCTCACGCTCGGCGCGGTCTATCGCATCATGCAGGGCGAAGATGTTCCCGCTGCCGTCAACCTCCGCGTGCAGCGACACGACCAGCCGTCCCGAACCGTAGTCATGCACGATAAGGTCATGCAGCCCCAATATCTCCGGGTGCGCGAGGACAATCTCCCGTATGCGCCCGACAAGCTCCGCATCCGGGGCTTTGCCCATCAGCGGCGAGATGGTGTCCCTTGCCGCGCCGCAGCCGGTCAGCAAAATGAACACCGCAACGACAAGCCCCGCCCAGCCGTCGATATTCACATCAAAAATATAGCTCACCGCCATTGACAGCAGCACCACCAGCGTCGACACGGAGTCCGACAGTGCGTCCGCCGCTGTCGCCTGCATGGCGGCAGAGCCTATCTTTTTGCCGATTGCGCGGTTGTAGGCGCACATATACACCTTGGCGAGGATGGACACGAAGAGTATCGCCGCGGGCAGCACGCCCGCCTCCACCGGTGTCGGCGCGATTATCTTCTCCACAGAGCCCTTGCCAAGCTCAAAGCCCATCACAACTATCATTGCCGACAGCCCAAGCCCCGCGAGGTATTCCGCCCGCCCGTGACCGAACGGGTGCTCCGGGTCGGGCTTCTTCCCGGCAATGGCAAAGCCCAGCAGCGTGATGACTGACGAGCCCGCATCCGAGAGGTTGTTGAAAGCGTCCGCTGTTATCGCGACAGAGCCGGAGATGCTGCCCGCGAAATACTTCCCCGCAAAGAGCAGCACGTTGATGAATATGCCGTACACGCTGCACAGCGCACCGTAGGCGCGGCGCACCGCCGCGTCGCGGACATTGTCGCGGTCGCGTATAAACAGCCGCACCAAAAGCCTGAGCATATGCAAGACCCCCGAAAATCAAAAATCCAAATTCTCTATGCCGAAATACTTTTCGGCGAAATCCACGCGCTGCACGCGAAACTCCCGCCCGCGCAGATAGTTGAGGCAGCCCGCGTCCGTCGGAAACGCGAACACGAGGCGGTAGGAATAGAGCGCCTGCCCCTTCTCGCCGAAGCCGCGGTTGAAGCTCTCGCGCCCGTACTTCCCGTCGCCGAGGAGCGGGCAGCCCGCGTGCGCCATCTGCGCGCGTATCTGATGCGTGCGCCCCGTGAGCAGGTGACATTCCACCAGCGACAGCTTCCCCTTGGAGCAGAGCGTGCGGTATTCCGTCACGGCGGTCTTTGCGCCCGGCTCGGGCTTTGACTTCACGTATACCTGATTTTTTGCCGCATCCTTGAAAAGAAAATTCTCCAGCCTGCCCTCCGGCGGCTTGGGTCTGCCGGAGACGGCGCAGAGATAATACTTTTCTATCTCGCGGCCGCGTATCTTGTCGTTTAGTATGCGCAGCGCCTCCGCATTCTTCGCGGCAATGACGATGCCGCCGGTGTTGCGGTCAATACGGTTGCACAGTGCCGGGGCAAAGGAATTTTCCTCGCGCGGCTTCCACTCGCCCTTTTGCGCCATATAGGCTTGAATATTCGCAATGAGGGTGTTATAATCCCATACGCCCGCGCTGTGGCACAGTACGCCCGGCTTCTTGTCGGCAAGGAGAATGTTTTCATCCTCATATACTATGTCGAGCTTCGGCGTTCCGACCTTGAGATAGGAATTTTCCTCGCGCGGCTTCTCGAAAAACTCATCATTTATATATAGCTGCAGCACGTCCCCCACGGCGAGGCGCGTGTCGCGCTTTGCGCCCCTGCCGTTGAGCTTTATGCGCTTGAGGCGTATATATTTTTGCAGCAGTGACTCCGGCAGCAGCGGCACAGCCTTGCCGACAAAGCGGTCAAGCCGCTGGTTCGCGTCATTTTGCTTTACTGTTATCTCTTTCATACCAATTAAACCCAAAACAAACGAAATTTTCGCATTTTTTAGATTATACAACATAAAATTTATGTTGACAAGCCTTGTCAAACAAACTATAATATTAAGGCTGATGTCAGCGGATAAATGGCAAGAGGTGCGATATGCGGCTCAACCTGAGAGACATAATAGAGATACCCGGCGCTTCGCTCCCGTTCGAGTGTGAGCTTTGTGCGGACGGTCTTGACTTTCCCTCGGTCGAGCGGTATGAGGCGCTTCCCCATGCCGAGGGCAGGGTGACAAACGAAGCCGGCGTGCTCCATCTCACAGGGGCGCTCACGGCGGAGATGCTCTGCACCTGCGACCGCTGCGGAGGCGAGTTTCCAAGCACCAAGGTCACGGAGCTGGACGCCACCATCGTGGAGGAGGACACCGGGGCAAACCCGGAGCTGTTCGTGATGGAGGGGGACGAGATCGAGCTTGACGAGATTCTCTCCACCCTTTTCATTCTCGACATGGAGACGAAGTTCCTTTGCTCGCCGGACTGCAAGGGCTTGTGCCCGAGCTGCGGCAAAAATCTCAACCTTGGTCCCTGCATGTGCAGGAAATCACTTGATCCAAGATTTGCTGTGCTTGAGCAGCTTTTGGATAAAGAATAAAAACAGTGCTGCTCATAAACAGCCGGTAATCAGGAGGTGTCAACATGGCAGTCCCCAAGGGAAAAGTATCGCGTCAGAGACGTGACAAGAGACGTTCTTCCGTCTGGAAGCTGGATGCTCCCGCAATCGTCAAGTGCCCCAACTGCGGCGCATTCTGCATGCCCCATCGTGCTTGCAAGGCTTGTGGACAGTACAATGGCCGTCAGGTCATCAGCGTCGAGGAGAGCAAGTAAAGAAGCTTTAGGAGGAGAGGAAATATGCCTTTCCTCCTTTTGCGTATGTATAGCCGTGAGCGCACATACGCAGACACGGCGGGCGGAAAAGTATGACCGCACCGCTTCATGACACTATTATCAGGGAGGGAAAGACATTGGCAAAACCTCTTGTAGCCATAGTAGGACGCCCGAACGTGGGCAAATCCATGCTCTTCAACAGGCTCGTCGGACAGCGGCTGAGCATTGTGGAGGACACACCCGGCGTCACGCGCGACCGGCTCTATGCCGAGGCGGAGTGGTGCGGGCGCAGGTTCAACATGGTCGATACCGGCGGCATTGAGCCCTCGACCGACAGCGAGATACTGCTCTTCATGCGCGAGCAGGCGCAGATCGCCATAAACGCGGCGGATGTTATCATCCTCGTGACGGATATACGCACGGGCGTGACTGCGGCGGACAAGGACGTGGCAAACATGCTGCTGCGCTCGAAAAAGCCCGTGGTGCTCGCGGTGAACAAGGCGGACTCCACCGGCGCGACCGACCCCGCCATATATGAGTTTTACGCCCTCGGTCTGGGCGACCCCATCGCCGTCTCCGCCGTGCACGGCCACGGCACGGGCGATTTGCTGGATGCGTGTATTGCGCATTTCCCGCCGCAAAACGGTGATGACGAGGAGGACGACAGCATAAAGGTTGCCGTCATCGGCAAGCCGAACGTGGGCAAATCCTCGCTCGTCAACCGCGTGCTCGGCGAGAAGCGCGTCATCGTCAGCGATGTTGCCGGCACGACGCGCGACGCGGTGGACACCCCGCTTGAAAACAAATACGGCAAGTATATTTTTATCGACACCGCCGGCATTCGCCGCAAGTCCCGCGTGGATGAGCGCGTGGAGAAATTCTCCGTCATGCGCGCGCAGCTTGCCATCGAGCGGGCGGACGTGTGCCTCATCATGATCGACGCGCGCGAGGGCGTGACCGAGCAGGACACGAAGATCGCCGGGCTCGCGCACGAGGCGGGCAAGGCGAGCATCATCGTCGTCAACAAGTGGGATCTCGTTGACAAGGATACGGGCACAATGGAGAAAATGCGCAAGGACATCATGCGCGATCTCAGCTTCATGAGCTACGCC
>CAVGKI010000143.1:0-5316 GCA_963629655.1 Butyricicoccaceae bacterium
GTTAAGGATAAGCTCACTGCAAGCATAACCCAATCCGGCAACACTTTGACCGTTACTGCCAAAAAGGGCACTGCCGATGTAACAATTACCGCAGGCAGTGTTGCATGGCAAGTGACGGGAAACTACGATAATATAGTAATTCACTCTGCCACTGGTAACACCGCTACAATAACAAGCAATAACATATACGCCGATCAGACGGGGACGGTCAAGGCAATAGTTACTATAAACGGAGAGAGTGCTGAAGCTACAACTTCTGTCACTATTAGCGCAACAGGGACATATGTGAGCGGCATTACAATTTCTGCTAACACCAGTCAGATCGTTGTTGGTAACGGAAGTGTCCAACTGAATGCAAGTGTTACCCCCGAAAATGCCACCAGCAAATCGTACACTTGGCAAGTTACCGGCGACGGCTCTGTGGGCACGGATAATGTGCTCCATCCCGGCAGTGCCGCAGTCAACGACACTATCAAGGTCAAAGCTATCGCGCAGGACGGCAGTGCTAAAGAGAGCAATGAGTTGACATTCACCGTCGTTGCAGCCACCACGTCGGCTGATTCCATCAACATCACCTCCTCAAACGGCAATACGCTTATTTTCAACGGTACACCCAACACAACCACGCTTACCGCTGCCGCCACGCCCGAGGGTTCAAGCATAGATAAGAGCACTCTTGTTTGGTCAGGTTCTAACGAATATGCAGATGTTAACACCATCACCGGCGTTGTAACTGCGGAGAAATCCGGCGGCAGTGTCACCGTAACCGCAACAGCAAAGGATGTGTTGGACTCCAACAAAGAAGTGACCGGCACTTATACGATCACAGTCAAAGCTGTTGAGCCCACAAGCGTCACCATCACTGAGGAAAAGGTCACCGTTGAGCTCAGCACCACCACTACCCCCAATACGAAGCAGTTGACCGCAACGGTTGAACCCGGGAATGCGGAAAAGCAGACCATCATTTGGAGCTCCGACAACCCCACCGTTGCAACCGTTGACATAAATTCCGGGCTTGTTACTGCCGTCAGCAAGGGGACAGCCACTATAACTGCTACAGTGCAAAACACCAATCTTACTGACACCTGCACCGTCACAGTTACCGAACCTGCGGCATATCGAGTCGTTATCTCCCCCAACTCTCTGAACCTTGTTCCGGGCAATATCGGTTACTTCACCGCGACCATCGTCGATAAGAACGGCAATAACGTCTCAAGCGCTGATAAAACCCTCAGTTGGTCGTTCTCCGGCGATTCCCCCAACAGCATCACCTACACAAACAACGGGTACAATGCAACCAACAAAAATTACTCAATCACTGTCTCTGGCAGGTTCAACCGCAACTATAACGTCTACGCAAGCTGGACGGACAGCAACACGAAGATTTCCTATAAGGGCTCTGCCAGCGTTACTGTCAGCTTCACCCCCGCCATTGTCAGCGGGCAGAACGCCGTGTATAACGGACGCGACGCAATGTCTTTCATTGTCAACGATGCCTATGAGAACTTCACTCTGGGCAGCGTGTGGGTTGACGGGCATCCGCTCTCCGATATATACTACTCCAGGTGGAGTTACGGCGACGGCTATCTTGTCGTGACGCTCAATCAGTCTTTCCTCAACTACCTGTGCCAGTATTACAACAATAACGGCTATCACACCATTTCCATCGGCACGAAGTACGCCGCAGCAGCCACCGGCAACTTCCGCACTTGGGGTACGTCCTATTGCTTCAACGGCGTCAAGACCGGCGACGATGCGACCCCTGCCCTTTGGGCGGCTCTGCTCGCGGTCAGCGCCGTGGGCGCGGGCGCGGCAGTGATCATCTGCAAGCGCCGCAAAACCGATAACGGCTGATACACAGATATAACGCACCACACCCCTGCGGCAAACGCCGCAGGGGTGTTTTTGTGGGTGCGTTAAAGCCTCACAAACCCCAACGCGGATGCCCCGGTGGGGCACCCGCGTCGGATAAAGAGGTATATAGGAAAAGTATCAAGTTTATTTACGCCGCGTCCTTCTTCATCGCCTTTTTGACCGGGACGGACACCGCAACCCCGAGCACGCCGCCGATGAGGGCGGTGATAAGCTGGGGATAGGAAAACATAACGCTCATGGCAGCGACCTGCTTTTCGGCAAGCCCCAGCACCGGCAGCAGCAGCTTCACGACGATAAGATACAGCGCCGCGAATTTCAGCACCGCCGCCGCAGCGACCGCCGCGCACTCGCGCAGCCACGCGCGGTCGAGCCTTTTATACACAAACGCATACACCAGCACGAGCACGATGTTGCCCACGGAGATGGCGGGGACGATTTGAATGAGCGCGGGTCCCACGCCGACGAGATACGCCGCGAACGGCGAGACGAGCGCGACGGTGAAGCCGCACCACAGCCCACCGCACAGCGTCGCCACGACGAGCACCATGTTCACGCATGAGCCGGTGACGAGCTGCCCCATGGGCTTTGTCGCGAATTGCAGCGCGACGAGCACGGCGATCATGACAGCCGTGCGGCACAGCCAAAGCGTTTTTTTATTCATTGCCTTTCCCCTCTCCGGCAACAGCGCCGTCAAACTCGGTCGCGGCAATGTCGAGCGAGTCCTTTATGCTCTGCGTATGCGCCTTTTTACTGTGCGAATCGACCTTGACGCGGTTCGCCTCGCTGTGCACCATGTTGCCCGCACCGTTGATGCAGCCGCCAATGCACGCCATGCCCTCGACGAAGTTCGCGTCGAGCTTGCCCTTTGACGCTTTCAGCAGTGCCGCGCGGCACTCCTCAATGCCGTCGCAGCTCAGCGGCTTGAGATGGAAGTCACTGCGCTGCTCGCGCAGCGCCTCCGCCGCCGCCGTGGCAAGCCCGCCGCAGTGCGCGAAGATGCGCCCGAAGCCGGAGGCATCGTGCAGCTCGCTCTCCTCCATGGAGGTAATGTCCAGCTCGCGGCTGTCGAACATCGCCTGAAGCTCCTCAAACGTGAGGACGCAGTCAACATATTTATGCACCTCCGGCAGTTGAAACTCCGCCTTTTTGGCGGTGCAGGGACCGATGAACACGGTCTTGGCATCGGGGTCAAGCTCCTTTATGCGCTTGGCGATCGTCGCCATCGGGGACATATTGTGAGAGACGTTTTCCGCAAGCTCCGGGAACTGCTTTTTCACCAGGCTGACGAACGCGGGGCAGCACGAGCTTGTGAGGAAGCCGCGCTCGGCAAGCTCCGCCGCCTCGGCATATGCGACCATGTCCGCGCCCAGCGCCGCCTCCACGACCTTGTGGAAGCCGAGCGCCTTTATGCCCGTGATGACCTGACCGGGCTTGGCATAGGTGAACTGGCTGACGATGGCGGGCGCGACGATGGCGTACACCCGCTCGCTCAGGCGCAGCATTTTTATCGCGTCGAGAATGAACGACTTGTCCGACACCGCGCCCCACGGGCACTGGTACACGCACGCGCCGC
This sequence comes from Butyricicoccaceae bacterium, assembly GCA_963629655.1. Classification (GTDB taxonomy): domain Bacteria; phylum Bacillota; class Clostridia; order Oscillospirales; family Oscillospiraceae; genus Limivicinus. The sequence goes on from CAVGKI010000143.1 coordinate 3,449, forward strand.
AGGAGACGCATTTTTCATTGTCGATCTTGACCGTGCCGTCCTCGTTCATGGAGATTGCGCCGATTTTGCAGGCGTTCTGGCACGGGCGCTTGCGATTGTATATCGCGCCGTAGGGGCACGCCTTTGCGCACAGACCGCAGTTGACGCATTTGGCTTTATCTATATGCGCATGGTGGAACTCGTCATGCGTTATCGCGCCGCGCCGGCACGCATCCTCGCAGCGGTGGGCGATGCAGCCGCGGCACACGTCCGTGACGGTGTAGCCGCCGGTCGGGCAGTCGTCGCAGGCGATGTCGATGGCTTCGATGACATTGGGGTTGCTCCTGTCCCCGCCGGCGGCGAGCTTGACGCGCTCTGCCAATATGGCGCGCTCCTTATACACGCAGCAGCGCATGGTCGGCACCTTGCCGGGGATTATTTCCTTGGGAATGTCAAGAAACGATGTGTAAAAGTCCCCATCCCACGCATGCTTTGCCACGGTGCGCAGAACCTTGTACTTCAAATGCTGAACCTTGGTATCAAACTTATACATCTTTAGTATATTACACTCCCCTCTGCGTATCTATACAAACTTCTACATAAGTATAATAAATCATGTGCCCGCGTTTGTGAAATGCATATTGCATAATGCGGTATGCAAAAAATACATAGTCGCAGTATGCACACGCTTATTATAACGACGGCAGGTGCATTATGTCATGCTCCACATCGAGGAGGCTGTTCATGAATGCCTGTTCAAACGCCGTTTCGCGGCGGAAGCGGCGCGTTATCACCACGTCCTCAAAAAGCCCCGTCTCGTTCTCGCTCAGCGGGATCTGAACAAGGTCATTCGCCGCAAGGATGTCCGGCGGCAGCGGCGAGACGAGCATGAACGTGTCCGGCACGTTGCGCAGAAAGTCAAACTGACTTCCGCGTTCAAAAAGCGTGACGGATTTTTGGTATATCCCGGTTTTATAGAGCTGATCCGTCCACTTGTCGGAGAAATTGACCGAATAATTGTCGCCGTGGACAAGGGCGGTGTGCTCCGCCAGCTCCGCCATGAGGACGCTCTCGCGCCCTGCGAGCGCGTGACCGCGGCTCATGACCGCAACGAAGCGGAACGTCAGTATCTCCTGCGCCTTTAGCTGCTTTTCGGTGAGCTGCTTTTTATAATTCCCCGCAAACTCGACGGGCAGGCGGATAACGCCGAGGTCATACCCCAGCGCGGAGACGCAGTTGATGACATCCTGATTGTTCGTCTCCTTATACGTGACGTTCATCGTGTCCCCGCCGTGGCGCGCGAGGGCATTGGAGAACGCGTATGCCAGATAGCTCGCGCGCGGCACAGCCATGCGGAAAACGAGGCGCTCGCTGTTCCCGTTCTTGAATGCCTGCTCGAACTCGTCGTTCCGCCCGACAAGGCGCTCCGCCTCGGTGAGAAATGCCGTGCCCTCGTTCGTCACCTCCACGCCGGAGGCGGTGCGCGAGAAGAGCGTGATGTTGAATTCCTCCTCCAGCGTCTTTATGACGCGGCTGAGATTCGGCTGGTTCATGTACAGCCGCTCCGCCGCGCGGCTGATCGAGCCGCAGCGCCACACCTCGATGGCACATCTGAGCTGCTGAATATTCATATATTTCCCTCCCGTGCATCCATGCCATACATATATCATATATGACGTATGTTATATATGTATATGCTAACACAAACGCTGCGCTTTGTCAATTATATGTCAATACTGCCGCAGAAATAATTGTGATTTTTAAAAAATGTGTTGACAAATGGCTGTGTATTTGCTATTATTATCGAGCCGGTCAAGTGCTGGTGTAGCTCAGTCGGTAGAGCAGCTGATTTGTAATCAGCAGGTCGGGGGTTCGAGTCCGTCTACCAG
>CAVGKI010000144.1:0-4736 GCA_963629655.1 Butyricicoccaceae bacterium
CCTTTATATAGCGTAGTAAGAATGTTATTGTAGTTTTCAATTTCCCTGACTACTACATCTCCGTGATTATCCATTCTGCCACTCTTCTGATGGTAAAGCCCATATGGCGAAATGTGTAAGTCTGGTCTTGAACACGTGGCATCTACACTTGCCTCTGCCGCATTGGCAGTAATACCAAAGGCGCAGAATATTGCTGCAATCAGAACAAACACCACAAAACGTTTTGCAATTTTCATAAATTGTTCCTTTCTTCTCACAAAGTGAGAAATGTATTTTTTGTTCTTCATACGTACAGATGGAGATTTTGTGCTGGGTCAATCTAGCCCATTGGAATCACCGCTTTCTTTTGTATTTTTACATTAACGGTCGGTTGATTTACCGACGGTCTGCATCTTTCCAAGCGTCAAGAGCACACTTTCCAGCGTCAAGCTGACAGCACAAGCCACATAAATGCCATTCGCGCCATTCATATATGCCGCTGCCGCAATCATAATGATAGCCAACGCGGCAGCTATTGACTTTATCCTATACACTTTCCGTTCGCTCTCTGTCAGCCTTTTTTCCTCGGTGTCAACAGGGCTGCACACAGCCACACAGACAAGTCCGGCCGCCAGCAGGATCGGTACATAGCCCGGTTTTTCCGCTGCGGCAAGCCCCTTTACCGCCAGCACCGACACGAAAAGCGCCAATGACGTGCTGAGCGCGCAAAGTCCCTCCGTCTTTGCGTGTATGCCGCCGGCAAAGCCCCTCACCGCGGCAAACATGACATAGAACACTGCGCTTTCAAGCGGAATATCAAAAATGAACCCGAAGAACAGCGTCAAGAGGAAGAAAACCAGATTGGAAAACAATACAAAGAAGCCGTAGACATACAGTTCCTTATCCTCTTGTGTGATCTCACGTTGAGCTAAGAGTATGTCTACGGCTTTCTGCGCAAGCCTCAATATCACTTACGGACGGTCTTGAAACGGTCAAGCGCGGCGGGGGCTTTGGGCTGATATATTGCCCAGCAGGTCGTGCTGTTTGCGTTCCGCTTTAAAGCATTTTCGGCTGCGGCTTTTGCTGCTTTTGCGGCAAGCTTTTTTATTTTCTCCACTTTCTTCACCTCCTCCCTGCGTCTAAAATACCATAGTTGTCATAAAACACAATGGCTTATGTCGAAACGCAGAAAAACAGCGTCGAAATGCAGAAAATCGCATTCTTGCTTGACAAGATATGTAATTAGTGATAAGATAAATCTGCAAGCATTCTGTATATGGCATTCCTATTTATTGCGAGGTAAATTGTATGCTGAACATACTTATATGCGACGATGAACCACAATTCGCAGACGAGCTGTACACCCATGTAAAGGCGTACATGGACGAGCGGGGCTTCCCGTGCCGCATTGACGCGACGCAATCCCCCACACAGGCGCTTGAAAACGGCACAGTATATCATCTTGCTTTTCTCGACGTTCAGATGGATGAAATGGACGGTATATCCCTCGCGAAAGCGCTGAAACAGCGCAATAGCAAAATTGCGTTGTTTTTTGTGACGAATTACAACAAATATCAGGATGACGCAATGGATCTGCGTGCGCTCAGATATTTTGAAAAGCCGTTTGACCCTGTGCGGCTATATGCCGGTCTTGACAAAGCAATGGAGTATATCAGCGGTACATATGTCGATGTTTTTTCATCCGTCGATGGCGAACACAGGCGCACAGTCATAGATGATATTGAGTACATCATGCGCGACAACCGCCGCGTTGTAATGGTCACAAAAGACGGAGCGTTCACCACAAAGCAAAGCTTTGACTGGTGGCATGAACACTTGCCGTCCGCTTTCTTCTGCCATGTGCATAACGCTTTTCTTGTCAATCTGCATTATGTCGGCTCATATTCCTATACCGAGCTTACCTTGACCGATTCGACCGTCATTCCTATCGCGTCACGAAAACAGGCGGCTTTCCGCAAATTCTGGTTCGACTATCTGCGGCGGAGGTAAAAATGCTTAACTTTGCTGTCTCCACTGTAATATACCTGTTTGAAATGCTCATCGCGTACATGGTTTTTTCATCCGTGAACGGCTGCAAATGGTCAACCGTCATCACTACGCTGTTCGGCGCAGGTATTTTCACTATTGCTTCTCTGGCAAATGTCGCCTTTTCCAATACAGTGTGGATAAATGCCTTGTCATCAATGATATGCACCCTGCTCTTCGCCGTCATTTGCTTCAGCATGAGGCTGAACACCGCTTTGGTCTACGTTGTGCTGATGAGCATTTTTTCCGCCGTATTTGAGCTGGTGACTATTTTTGTCATATCTTCGTTGACCGGGGAAAACACCACATCGTATAACTCCGATATGTCGCTGCTGCTGATGGAGGCGTTCATCAGCAAAACCATGTACCTTTTCGCGTGTGTGCTGCTTTTAAGCTGGCTGCGGCATCAAGGCACCGTCAGCAAAATAAACGCAAGCTTTTTTCTCCTGCCCGCGGGCGTGCTGTTTGCTCTGCTGGCATTCTGGTATATCTGTGCACACGAGCAGATAAGCGACGGGAATCAATTTCTGCTCGCGCTTACGAGCGCGGTATTGCTTGGTTCAACGATCATGTTCTTTCTCACATATCAGCACGGAGCAGAGAAAGACAGCGAATATCTGCAAATGAAAACAGAGAACGACCGTCTGCAAACCGAAAAGGCGTACTACGACATACTTGAACGGCAAAATGAACAGCTCATGCTGTACGCCCACGACGCAAAAAACCATCTGTCGGCAATACAAAGTCTCAGCCACGACCCGAACATAAACGAATACATAAGCAAATTGCAGACACAGCTTGTGAGCTATTCCAGCGGCTGCCATAGCGGAAACAGGACACTTGACGTAATAATCAATAAGTACAGAACAGAATGTGAGCTGCACAACGTGAAATTCTCGTATGACACAAAGCTCTGCAATCTTTCGTGCTTGCAGGACATTGACCTCGTTGCCATACTTGGCAATCTGCTTGACAACGCGCTCACCGCCGCCGCATCTTCCCGCGCGCGGATAATGTCAATTGAAACCGGCGTCCATAACACCTACAACATCATCGTCATATCCAACAGCTGTGATACCCCGCCGAATTGCGACGGGTCGGCGCTGGTGACAACAAAAAATGACCGAGCGTTTCACGGACTCGGTCTCAAAAGTGTAAAAAGAGTTCTGACAAAATACGCCGGTGACTTCGACTTGCAATACGAAGACGAGAACCATATGTTTTATATCACGGTAATGCTGAAAGCACCAAAGGACATACCTTAATAGCATAACAAAAAACAACAGACGCGGCATATGGGAGGCTGCCGCGCCTGTTGTTTTTCATATCATAATACGTCCGGCTGAGCAAGAGACCGGGCGCAATATGACGCAGATGGATGGGAGAAACAGAGAAATGGAAGGTTGGAGAAAATATGGGATGCTTACTTTTTGAAGAACTTCTTGTACACGAAGTATCCGGCAGCGCCGACAGCGGCAACACCTGCGCCAATGACAATTTTCTTAATGGTCTTGAAAATTTTCTTCATTTTGAGTTATCTCCTTTTTGGGATAATATATAAATACAGCACTGCGGCGCAAAAGAAAACTGGCACAATGCGCCGATATGCCGGATTTAGTAGATTTACGTCAAGCTGCGCAAAAGCGCCGGCGGCTTTACGGGCGGCGGGGATATTTCATTGCCGTGCCCATGACAAGCCCATCGAGCACCTCGCCGTAGCTATCGACGAGCGAGTCAATATCCTCCTTCATGCGTCCCCAGAGGAAACGCAGAAACAGCCCCGCGAACGAGTAGCGGCACACATCCGCAATTTCCCGCAGCCGCTCCTCCGGCACTTCATACGCCGCCGCGCGGCGGCAGACATAGCGGTAAAACACATCCTCCCCCAGCGTGAAAACAAAACGCTCCATTCTGTCGCGGGAGATGGAATTGAAGATGTGATAAATAACGGTGGAATGCTCCACACAGTCGCGCAGAAAGTCCTTCGTGGCGAGCTTCAAATCGTCATAGGGCGGCTTGCCGCTGGCATAGGTGCTCAGCTCTCCACGCAGCCATACATCCAGAAGATCATAAATATCGCTGTAATGGTAATAGAACGTGTTGGAGCTGATCTCACACCGGCGCACGAGCGCCGACACCGTTATCTTGTCAAACGGCATTTCGGTCAGCATTTTTTCAAACGTCTCTATAATAGCCTTCTGCGTATACTGTGCCATCACATAGCCCCCATATATTGACGGTATTATACGTTATGTTAGTAATATACAGCATTATCATAAACAGTTGTTCAACTGATTTTCAATTTTAATTGAGACACATTAAGCCGATTGCGCAAAAATCGCGCCGCAGTTATATACGGCGCGATAAAGCTTTTATATATAGAACTTCGGTTCTTTTCTTCCGGCACACATTATGCGCAGCGACGCCGACGCGGCGGCAAGCAGCGCCTTGGGCACATGGCGCACCTCAAACGGGCAGACGCTGACACAGCGCATGCATGAGATGCACTTGGCGGGGTCGGGCTTCATGGGGTCGCCGCCGTCGATAGCGCCCGTGGGGCACTCCTGCGCGCAAGTGCCGCAGCCGCTGCAATCCTTGCCGGAGACGGGGTGGAGCGGCAGCCCGTCATATTTGCGGTAATTGTGACTGCCGGGCATGGCGACAATGCCGAGGCTCTCCTTCGCCTCAAGCTTATGCAGGAAGTCCATGAG
>CAVGKI010000144.1:4746-5251 GCA_963629655.1 Butyricicoccaceae bacterium
GCTTCGCGGTGTCGCTCTCGTCGGGACGCCCCGCGCCGAAGCGGCGGTCGATGGAATGCGGCGCTATCATCTCCGCCCCGCCGACGGTGCGAAAGCCCTTTTCGCGCGCAAGGTCGCTCATCTCCATGAGCGCGTCGTCCACGGCGCGGTTGCCGTACACCGCCACGGGCACCGCCGGAGTTTTTGACCCGCGTATGCCCGCCATGCGCTTGTACATGGGCTTTGGTATCCTGCCGCCGTAAACCGGGAAGCAGAAGAAAATGACCTCGTCCTCGCCGTAGCTGAGGTCGTAGTCAAAGACCGTGATGTCCAGTGCCTGCGCGCCGAGCTCTGCGGCGATGAACTGCGCCACGCGCTCCGTGCCGCCGGTCGGGCTGAAATATAAAACCGTTGCTTTCATATGTATACCTCTCTTGATATATTATTGATATTATTATTCAGTGTATTGATGGTTGATTGCATAATGAAGTTGGACACCTAAGAAAAAATCCATAGTGATTTTCTC
>CAVGKI010000145.1:0-5223 GCA_963629655.1 Butyricicoccaceae bacterium
TCAAACGCTTCAGAATATTCTCTTCTCGTTACAGAAACAGACGGCATTTGTTTGCACTTCGCTTCTCGCTGGTCTGTGGCATTTTTAACCGTCAACATTAGGTTGTCGAACAAGTCTATTATCAAATAGCGGCGAATGCATTTTCAAAGTCGTTTATGAGATCCCTTGCGGATTCCAGACCGACGGAGAGGCGGAGCAAGCCGTCCGTGATACCGGCAGTCAGACGCTCCTCCTCGGGAACGGCGGCGTGCGTCATGCTGGCGGGGTGCTCTATCAGCGTGTCGGGGTCGCCGAGGGAGACGGCGATGGAAACGATGGACAGGTTGTTCAGCAGCTTTTTGCCCGCCTCAAAGCTTGTCATGCCCTTTACGTTGTCGTTCAGCTCGAAGCTGAGGATGCCGCCGAAAAGACCGTTCTCCATCTGCCGGCATGCCAGCTCGTGACAGGGGTCGTCCTCCAGCCCGGGATAATAGACCCGCTTTACATAGGGGTTGGCGTCCAGATATTCGGCGAGCGCCATGGCGTTCCGGCAGTGCCGCTCGACACGCAGCGCCAGTGTTTTCATGCCGCGCAGGATAAGATAGCTGTTGAACGGTGAGGGCGGGCAGCCGTTGAGCTTTGTCATGGCGCTGCCGCGAATCTGCGCAATATCGGCGGCAGAGCCCACCACAACGCCGCCCAGGGCATCGCCGTGACCGTTGATGTACTTGGTGACGCTGTGCAGCACAAGGTCAGCGCCGAGCTTGAGAACGTGCTGAATCGGCGGCGGCGCGAAGGTCGCGTCCACGACCACGCGAATGTCCTTTCCGGCAATCGCCTTGACGGCGGCAACGTCCGTGACCTTTATTATGGGGTTGTCGGGCGTCTCGAAATAAATCATCTTGGTGTTGGGCTTGATGGCAGCCTTCAGCGCTTCAAGGTCGGCGGTGTTCACAAGGGAGGTTTCAATGCCCATATTGGGGAGGTTGACCGTGGCGACAACGTTCGTGCAGCCGTAAACGGAGGTGTCAAAAATCACATGGTCGCCGCATTTCAGAAATGCAACCATCACCGAGCCGATCGCGCCCATGCCGGAGGCGGTAGCCACGGCATCCTCGCCGCCCTCCATGGCGGCGCATTTTAATTCAAAGGCTCTGGTGGTGGGGTTTCCGCTGCGGGTGTACAGATAGCCGGGGAGCTCCTTTGCGAATTTGGCAGCGCCCTCCTCCACCGTGTTAAAGCAGAAGGTGGAGGTCTGGTAAATCGGTGTCGCCAGTGCGCCGTAAGCAGGGTCGTGCTCCTGCCCGGCGTGGATGATCATCGTCTCAAAATCAAGTTTGTTCCAGTCCGGCTTGCTCATGTGGCAGCCTCCTTATAAAATTATTGTGGGATTATCGAAAATGCGAGCGAACATCAAAGGCTATGCTTTTTTTGCGTAGTTTACGCGCTTTCACGGCTTTTGTCAACTGCGCAAATCGCCGATAATACAGCGCCGCAGCGAATTGAGCAGATATAGATAGCCGCGCAGGTCTGACAGAAATAAATTGTGCTGTTAACGCCGGAATAAGCAGCGTTAACAGCACAGTTTTGCTTTAAGGCAACACCGCATAATGCGGCAAGAACAGATGGCGAGAGAATTTGAGTTCTGATTTATGAAACACACAAAAATACGCCGTTTTCTCTCCCCCACTCTTGCAAAGGCGAAAAAAGCATGATACAATATGATTGAAAAAACCGATTTAACCATATTTGTTAGGGAGCTTGGGCTTGGCTTTTACATATTACGAAGCCGAAAGGTCGCAGAAATGCGGCTTTTCAAAAGTGAGCCGGTTAGTGTCCTCTAACCAAAATAAAGGGAGCATCGAAAATGAAGGACAATGAGCTGCAATTCGACCGCAGATGTCATGTGCTGTACTCCAAGCCCTGCAAAAAGCAGATACGCGCAAGAATCGCGCTGCACTACCCTGTGAATGAGCGCGAAGCGGTCTGGGAAAAGGTGCAGCGGCAGTATGCGGATTATCTCGCCGATTGGCGCACCGACCTCGGCGGCAGAAAAAATTTCCACAATAGTGTCTGCGGCACCTATGACTGCATTGCGCTGACCGCCTACTACAAGGTCTGCCGCGAGGTCACCGGTCTCTCGGAAATTGAGGACATGATGGGCGAAATGCTCCTGCCTTCCTTTAGAAAGCTGGGGCGCTTTGTGGACTGCAACAAGCCGTTCTGGCGCAAGTTGCTGTACCGCGCGTTTTTGCGCGCGAAAAAGCGCTGCGACCTCTGGCACGACTATGAGATGAGCCTTGCTCCCTATGACAAGGATAAGCCGATCTATTATGAATTTACCGCCTGTCCGATGGCGGAGTTTGCGAAAAAGCACGGTATGACGGAGATCATGCCCGCGCTGTGCAATGGGGACTATGACGCAATGGCGCTGCTCCGCGCCCGCCTTGTGCGCACAACCACCTGCGCGAATGGCTGCAAATGCGATTATACCATCTGCGGCGATAAGGACCCGTATCTTAACGAGCACCCCGAATACCGCGACGAGGCAGGGTGCAGGAGAAATAAATGACATGAAGCCTGACTACAAGAACTGGATTCCCAAGGGAATGCTATTTTCACTCATCGCGGGGACGGCATTGTCCCTTGCGCTGCTGGTGAGGAAAAGTGAGGTAATATTATGCAATTCAAAACACTTGGAAACAAGGAAAATCCCGCTGTGCTGTTTTTCCACGCGATGGGCGTGACGGGTGAGAGCAGTGAGCCGGCGGTAAAATATCTTCGGGACAGATACTTCTGCATCATGCCCACAGCGACGCTCTACTGTGAGGGGCAAAAATACATCGGCAAAGCGGACGAGGTGCGGCAGGTGGAAGCTTTCCTGCGTGAAAACGGCGTGGAGCGTCTTGCGCTGGTCGTCGCGTCCTCCATCGGCGCGGATCTGGCGATGGCGTTTCTGACCGAAGCCTCACTGCCCGTTGAGCACGTTTTCTTCGACGGCGGACAGTTCGCACAGATAGGGAAAGGAACGCGGCGCGCAATGACGCCGCTGCTGTACCTCGCGATAAAAAGCCTGTATTGGTCAAAGGGCGGCACGCTGAAAAAAATCATGTGGTGCGACGATGAGAACATCAAGCCGTATTTCATCTCGGCGGGCAAGGCGCTGACCTACGGCAGCCTCCGCCGCCAGATGGCGGACAGCCTGGAGGACAAGCCGTTTCCTCCGCTGCCGCAGGATATGCAGAGCCGGATGTATTTTGAGTTTGGCAGCTCAGAGGAGCACTATAAATACCGCAGCGCGGTGATGGAGGCATACCCATGCGCGAATTTCCCGGTTTTCGAGGGGTATAACCATATGCAGTATCAGATACGCGATCCTGAGGGCTTTGCCGCGATGCTGCGCTCGATCGTCGAGGAAAACCGTCTGCCTGTGCTGCCGTTTCTGCGGAAATAATAAATCCCCAAGAGAAGCGCTTTACCGCCTCTCTTGGGGAGAATATATCATTGCCGATGTTACCCGCCGTAGCCGTACTGTGCTGCGGCGGCAGCCATATCAGCCTCTGCCGCGCCGACATAGTACCACCCGCCCTGTACCTCGCGCGTGCAGCCGTAGCCGTATATGTCGTTATACATCACATTCAGGTCGTTCACGGTCAACTCCTGCACATAGGGGTTGAGGTGCTCGTTTATCATGTTCAGCCAGTCATAGAGCACGATCACCGCATAGCTGTACCCGCCCAGCATTTTCGGCGCATTCGGCATCGTGTAAAAGCCTATGTCCTCGCTCTTGCACATGAGTGCCTGACGCATAAAGTACGCGATGTTCTTCGTGCTTAGGTCGGTCACGAGCGAGTCGGACAGAATGTCCAGCACCTTGCCGACGTTCGGAATGCTGCCCAGCGAGATGAACTGGTCAAAGCACGCCCTGAGAAACTTGTGCTGCATATCAATGCGCCCAATGTCCGCGCTGGCGTACCCCGAGCGGTAGCGCACCAGCGCCATCGCCTCAGAGCCCGTCAGGTGCGCCTCGCCCGCAGGCTTGTATATATACATCTCCTGCCACACATCGTCATAATATATCGGCTCGTCGAGGTACATGTCTATGCCGCCCACGGTGTCCACTATTTTGACGAACGCCTCAAGGTCGATGAGCGCGTAGCAGTCCACCTCAAAGCCGACAATATCCTTCACGCGCTGCTTGAGCGCGTCTATCCCGCTCTTGCCGAGCTGCTCTGCATTGTAGTACACGGCGTTTATCTTGCGCATATCGCCGTCCATGTTCAAGAGCGTGTCGCGCGGAATGCTCACAAAATCCATCTTGTGCGTGTTCGTGTCCACACGCCCGACGAGTATGGTGTCCGTGTGCCCGGTGTACATGTCCAGCCCTGCCAGCAGCACGGTGTACACGCCGTCGTTCCGCTCATTGTCGGGCGCAACGCCGCTCTCCAGCACCGGGGTCGGCGTGGGTGACGGCGTTGCCTCGATGGTCTTGGTTTCCGCCTCTGCCGCCGCTGCTGCCGCCTGCTGTGCGGCAGCCTTCTCCTCTGCGCGCAGCGGTGCCTGCTCCCAGATAAAATATGCCGCGACCGCCGCCGCCAGCAGCACTATAATCACTATAAGTACCGTTATCAGCGCCTTGCCGGCGCTGTGCTTTTTTTGCTTCATGCTCCTGCCTTCTGAATTAAATATATACTCTCTGTCACTTATACAGTGGCGTACATTTTGCTGTAATAGTCCAGATAATCGCCGGAAATGACATGCTCGACCCAGCTCTGATTCTCAAGATACCACTGTATCGTCTCATGCATGCCGCGCTGGAACGTATACTCCGGCTTCCAGCCGAGCGTCGTGGTGATCTTGGTGTTGTCGATGGCATAGCGCCGGTCGTGACCGGGGCGATCCTGCACGTGCTCGATAAGGCTCGCCGGCTTGCCCAGCTCGTCGAGGATGAGCTTTACAATCTCTATATTCGCGCGCTCGTTGTTGCCGCCGATGTTGTATACCTCGCCGCGCACGCCGCGTTCAAGCACCGTGCGTATGGCGGCGCAGTGGTCGTGCACGTGCAGCCAATCGCGTATCTGCATACCGTCGCCGTACACGGGCAGCGGCTTGTCATTCTCGGCATTGTGCAGCATGAGCGGGATGAGCTTCTCCGGGAACTGATAAGGGCCGTAGTTATTCGAGCAGCGTGTGATGTTCACGGGCATGCCGTAGGTGTTGTGGTACGCGCGCACGACAAGGTCC
>CAVGKI010000146.1:0-2724 GCA_963629655.1 Butyricicoccaceae bacterium
TGCCGACGCGCAGGCGCGTGTCCAGCCGCCCACGGACAAGGGGCGCAGGCTGAAGATTTATTACATGACGCAGACCGGCATCAAGCCGCCCTGCTTCGTCATTTTCTGCAATTCAAAAGAGCTGTTCCACTTCTCCTATCAGCGCTATATTGAAAACCAGATACGCGCCGTGTTCGGACTTGAGGGGACACCCGTGCGCATTGTTATACGGCAGAAAGGCGACAAGGAATGATTCTCTACTGGTTTTTGCTGCTGCTTATTGCCATCGTCGCCTACGGCATCGGCAGCATGAGCACCCTTGTTATCGCCTCGAACTACGTGTTCCGCACGAGCCTGCGCGCCTTGGGGAGCGGCAACCTGTGGCTGTCGAACTTCCGGCGGATATACGGCGCGTGGGGCTGGGTGCGGCTGCTGCTGACGGAGCTTGTGAAGGACTCACTGCCCATTCTCTTCGGCTCGCTGCTGCTCGGCTTCAAGGGGCATGCGGACGTAGGGCGCGCCTTTGCGGGTATGTGCGTCGTCCTTGGGCGGCTGTATCCGCTCTTCTATGACTTCAGGGGCAGCCACGCGACGCTCTGCCTTGCAATTTTGGGGCTGTGGGTCACGCCGTCCGTCGGCATTGCCACGGCGGTGACTGCCCTCGGCGCGGTGCTCATCACGAAATATGTCTCCCTCGGCACGCTCATCGCGACGTTTATCTATATCGCCGTGACGGTGCTCATGGTGGATAATGACCTGTGCACAAAGCTGATGCTCATCGCGGCGGCGCTGGTGTTTTTCAAGCACATCCCTGCCATTGCCCGCCTTGCCGGCGGACGCGAGGAAAAGCTGAGCTTTAAGGAGGACATCACCTATAAGCTCGACGAGAAATTCTGAACGTAAATGACGTAAATAATATAATATCACCGGCGGAGCACCCGCCGGTGAACATTACCATTGAAACCTGCGCGAATACGAATTATTATATAGGAGAGTAACACAATGGGTTTTGTTGAACTGTTTCTTATCGCCGTGGGGCTGAGCATGGACGCGTTCGCCGTGTCCGTGTGCAAGGGGCTGAGCGTGCAGAAGCTTGAGAAAAAGCACATGGCGCTCGTCGGACTGTACTTCGGCGGCTTTCAGTTTCTTATGCCCGTGCTGGGCTATCTGCTTGGCGCACGCTTTGAAAGCCTTATCACGAATGTTGACCATTGGATCGCGTTCGCGCTGCTGCTCGTCATCGGCGGCAACATGATAAAGGAGTCATTCGGCGAGGCTGAAAAGCTCAACGACGATTTCGGATTCAAAACGATGCTCCTGCTCGCCGTCGCCACGAGCATTGACGCGCTCGCCGTCGGCATAACATTTGCGTTTTTGCAGGTGCGCATCGTGCCCGCCGCGCTGCTCATCGGCGTGACGACGTTCTGCCTCTCCGCGCTCGGCATATACATCGGCAACCGCTTCGGCGCGCGCTACAAATCCCGCGCGGAGCTTGCCGGGGGCATTATCCTCGTCCTCATCGGCGTGAAGATACTGCTGGAGCATCTCGGAGTTATCAACTTTTGATTTTTGCGTACATAGGTGAGGCTCTTGGAGACTAAGCTGAAAAAGAGAATACTCATCTCGGGGATTTCTGCGCTGGCGGCTCTGCTACTGTCGGCGGGGGCGTTTTTCACGTGGCGCGCGGTGAGCTTTGCGCGCGAGGTGCGCGCGCTCACGGAGAGCGCGGGGCTGGAGAGCACCGCCGTCTCGGTGCGCGAGCGGACGAATGTGCTGTCGCTGCGGCGCGCGCTGGAGCGGCAGCAGACATCGCATGACACGCGCGCGGCGGCGCTGGAGGAGCGCACGGAGGCGTTCACCTCCTCGCTCCTTATCCTCGTCAACCCGTGGAACGAGGTGCCGCAGGGCTACACCGTGCAGCTCGACACCGTGGAGGGCTATCTTGTCGATCGGCGCTGTGCAAGGGCGCTGACGGAAATGCTTGCCGACTGCCGCGCGGCGGGGTATGAGCCCGTCATATGCTCGGCATACCGCACGCAGGAGTATCAGGAAATGCTCTACCGCAACAAAATTCTCCGCCTGCTGGCGGAGGGCGTGCCGAATGCCGACGCGCCGACGATAGCGGCGAAGTCCGTTGCCCTGCCGGGGACGAGCGAGCACCAGCTCGGTCTTGCGCTCGACCTCATCAGCGAGACATACACAAATCTTGACCAGTGGCAGGAGCGTACAGAGGTGCAGCAATGGCTCATGCAAAACTGCTGGCGCTACGGCTTCATTCTGCGTTACCCCAACGGCACGAGCGAGACGACAGGCATTATCTATGAGCCGTGGCACTACCGCTATGTCGGCACGGTGACGGCAAAGGCGGTCACGGACTCTGGGCTCGTGTTCGAGGAGTATTTGAAAACGCTTGAAGGCGAATAATGTAAAAAGCGGAGATAATCGTGGTACGGGCAATTATCTCCGCTTTTTTATACTATTATCTGATAAGAAACTTTGATAAATTTTTATCGAAAAAAATCAAAGTTTTCTATCAGGTAATAGTATTAGGCATTTTCGGTTGCTTTTCCCGCAAAACTATGGTAATATAAATCTGCCACACAATTCTATATGATGATAAACACAGCGGATGTATTTTTACTTCGGTAAAAATGCACCCTCCATTTTGGCATCCATTGTGTTTGTCTAAATGAATTGTGTGGCAGCAAGTGAGGCTCTGCGTTTTTCGTGTGCAGTCTCGTTTGA
>CAVGKI010000146.1:2734-5199 GCA_963629655.1 Butyricicoccaceae bacterium
GTGCGCGTGCGGGAGCAGTGCGAGCGAAAACACATCGGAAAAGCAAGCTGATTTTACCGTGGAGGGGAGCGCAGAGAGCGAGAGCACATCAGCAAAGCAGGATGATTTCACCGTTGAGGATTTTGAAATCGAAAAGTATGCTTTTGAACGGATGTATTTCAAGGTTAAGGTCAGAAATAATACGGATACTGATGCTGCTGATTTTAGTATGGATTATCAGCTTCTTGATGAAAACGGTGATTCCGTCTTTGACAGCGGTTTTATTTCTCACAATATTTTTGCCGGTCAAGCCTACTGGCTTGGCAGCTATGGTATTGAAGATGAAGATTACAAAAATGCTGTTACGATTCGATTTGTCAGTTATTATACTGACAAAAGCAAACAAAATGTGCTTTTTAATCAAAAAGCTGAGTTCAGTCTTGTGGATAATGTTGACATAGCCTCAACAAATACAGACGAGAATAAAGAAATAGTTTTTAATGAGCCTGTTTTTCTCTATGAGGATGAAAAGGTCAAATTGACGCTTAATAAATTGTTTGAGAAAGACAAAAGTGACAGCGAGATTCCGGATAAATGTGTGGGGTTTAATGTGGAGAACAAGACCGAATACCCGGTTTTTGTTTGGGGCATATACTTCTACATAGATGATCAGGAAACATTTGATCTTAACAGCGGCAAGGGGCAGACCACCATATATGCCGGAAAGAGCGCCGAGAGGTATTTTATAATCAGAAATGACACAGATACGCCGCTAGCCTCATTAGAAGAGCTTTATGTTGCCGACGGTATAATGGATATAGAAGTCATGAATGCGGAAGGGAAAATGATAATCGAGCATCTGCATATTCCGTTCAGCTATGATATAACTGAACAAGCTGCCTAATCACCCATGGTGATGGTTGCGGGCGGTCATAAAAAAATCCCCTTGAGACGTTTGTCTCAAGGGGATAAGTATATACTGCGTAAGAATCAGACTCTGCTCATTGCTTCCTGGAAGTCGCGCTGGTCGGTGAAGATTTCCTGCTTGTAGGGGTTCTTCTTCTGCGCCTTGGCGCGCTTGATGATGCTGGCAAGGATGAGCACGTTGACAATCAGCGCGATGATGGCGATAATGCCCTGCATTCTCGGGTCTGCCGCAGTCGGGCGGACAGCGGCATCCATAACTCCGTCCTTATACAGCGAGGGAATGACGGAGAACACGCTGTTGTCCTGAAACAGGGGGAACACCTGCGCGAACATGCACCACAGAGCCAGAGTGTTGGCGCGGTTCTGAATCCAGCCGCCCTTGTTCCAGAAGTGGTTTGCAAAGGTGGGCGCAAGCAGGAGCGCCAGCCCGCAGTACCATGCGTGCGTGGGCAGGCAGTTGTAGGTGTACTCAAAGTTCCACAGGTCGTAGGCGAGTATGTAGCACCAGGTCATATCCGGCCAGAGCATATCCTTCTGATCCTTGGAGGAGTAGATGCCCCACCATGCGGTCATGCAGAAGATGTTGACAAGCCCTGCAATGCCGTTGACCCAGTTCCACCAGCCGCCGTACAGCCATACGTTCTCCGAGGACAGCCACCAGCGGTCGCCGAACTCTCTCAGCGCGATAGCGCCCTTGATGCCGGACTCGAAATCGCTGGCAACTGCGATGAGGATGTTGATGGCGACGATGACAAAGGGGAACGCCTTGAACCAATCGGTCTTGCCGATGCTCCACTTATACTTGAGCATCATGAAGCCGATGCACCCTGCGGTGGCGGCGTACAGCTTGGCGTAGTGGAACCAGCTGTTCATGTTGGTGTAGGTCTGGTTGGTCAGCGCCCATTCCGCGCCGTTGCGTGCGCCGATGGCGATGGCGATGAAGTACACCGTCAGCGCAGCGGGCAGCGCAAGAAAGCAGATGATGCCGCCTGCCTTGGTGCGGCGGGCGAACTCATTGGCGAGCACAAGCCCGGTGAACACCATCAGGAAGCCGAGAAGCTGGTACATCGCGGTTTCACCGTAAATTTGGAAAAACATAGCTATACCTCTCTTTAATTATTTTCCCGCCCGCAGTGACGCATTTTCTCCCGGTTTGTGCGCCGGCTGATTCGGACGAACGGTCTTTTGACTTGCATGTTAAGAATATCACAGGAATGTTAAGAAGTCAACAAGAAATGCCGAAAATCAACGAATATTGATAAATAAGGAAACTCTAAGAACCTCAGCCGGTCATGCGAAAGCCCTCCCCAAAATTGAGGAGGGCTTTCATAGCTGTGAAATTTTCACTGCGGGATGTACAGCGTCTGACCGGCTCTGATGAGGTTGACGTTGCGGATGCCGTTGAGCTGTGCGATGAGGTACATATTCGTGTGGGTCTGCTGTGCGATACGGCTCAGGCAATCGCCGTAGACGACTCTATATATTCTGCACCTGTAGCCCATGTGCATTACGTAGCCGCTTATGAACTGACCGCCGCCGCTGACCTCGTTCAGCTCCTC
>CAVGKI010000147.1:0-2688 GCA_963629655.1 Butyricicoccaceae bacterium
GTGCATGGCAGCGTGTACGTCCACCCCGTGAAGGTGGACGGGCGGCACACGCCCAACATGTTCTTTCCCCTGCGCGTGCGCGGGGCGCAGTGCGAATGCATCACGTCCAGCACTGAAAACTCCGCCGTGTTCGATATGTTCACGCTCACGGGGGAGCACCGCGACTGCTGGGACAGCATGTTTGACTCCGTTGACCCGCAAGGAGCCGAGCCGACGGACGAGGCTGGGCTGCGCCTGAAGGCGAACATCATGAGCTGCCTCCTCGGCAACGAGCCGACGCGCCTTGAGCTGTGCCGAAAGTATTTCAGCATGAAGGATCTCATGTATATTAAGAGCCGCGAGATCGGCACGGGCTGCATCGGCGGCAAGGCAACGGGCATGCTGCTCGCACGCAACATCCTGCGCGACGAGAACCCCGACCTCTACCACAGCCGCATCGACCCGCACGATTCGTACTACATCGGCGCCGACCTCTTTTACACCTACGCCGTGCAGAACGGCGTGTGGGCGCAGCGCACGGAGATGGAGCGCGAGGAGGATTACTTCCGCTGCGCGCCGATAATAAAGGACAACCTGCTCAACGGCGAATTTATGCCGCAGATAAAGGAGCAGTTCATATCCATGCTGGAATATTTCGGACAGTCGCCGATAATCGTGCGCTCAAGCTCCATTCTCGAGGACGGCTTCGGCAACGGCTTTGTCGGCAAGTACGAGAGCGTGTTCTGCCCCAATCAGGGGACGCTTGAGGAGCGGTATGAGGTTTTTGAGCAGGCGGTGCGCACGGTGTACGCCAGCACGATGAACCCGGAGGCGATAAAATACCGCGCCGACAGGAATCTGCTCAACAAGGACGAGCAGATGGCGCTGCTGGTAATGCGCGTGTGCGGCGATATTCACGGGCGGCTCTACTTCCCGCACTTTGCGGGCGTGGGGCACTCGAAAAACCTCTACATCACGGGCAGCACCGCAAAGGTCAACCGCGGGATGCTGCGCCTCGTTGTGGGCATGGGGACGCGCGCGGTCGACCGCGGAGCGGATGATTATGCGCGCTTTGTTGATTTGAGCGACCCGCTCGCCCCGCCGCGCGTGGAGTACGGCGACGAGTACCGCTATTCGCAGCACAAGGCGGACGTGATAGACCTCGACCGCAACTGCTTTACCTCCGTGCGTATCGACAGCGTGGACAAGAGCACGCTGAAAACGGACGTGTCGCTGTATATGGAGCCCGACCTCGCCACGGCGGCGCGCTTCCGCGAGATGGGGCTGTACGGCGAGCGTGTGCCGGACATTGTGAACTTCCGCAAGCTGCTGAAGAGCACGGACTTCACCGAGACGATGGTGTCCGTCATGAGCCTTTTGCAGGACAAATACAGCTACCCTGTGGACATTGAATTTGCCAGCAACATCACGCCGGAGGGCGAATACCGCATCAATCTGCTGCAATGCCGCCCGCTCCAGACGCACGGCATAAGCAAGGCGGAGAATATGCCCGCCGCGCGCGAATATTACTTCAAGACCCACGGCAATTTCATGGGCGGCAACAACTGCCTGCCGATAAAATACGCGGTGCTGGTGCGGGTCGAGCCGTATCTTGAGCTGACGGAGCAGAAGAAATATCAGGTGGCGCGCTGCATCGGCGAGCTGAACACACGGCTGCGGGACGAGAACACCGTGCTGCTCGGCCCGGGGCGCTGGGGGACGACGACGGCGAGCCTCGGCGTGCCCGTGAACTTCCGCGAGATATCATCGTTCAACTGCATGGCGGAGCTGGCGTACTCCTCGCACGGGATACGCCCGGAGCTGAGCTACGGCAGCCACTTCTTTCAGGATCTTGTGGAGGCGGGCGTGTTCTATGCGGCGCTCTACCCCGGCGAGGACGGCTGCGAATTTAACGGGGAGCTTTTCACGCGGCATGAGAACGTTTACACCAAGCTCATGGGCACGGCGGCGGACGATGAGATGGCGGACGTGATAAGCGTCATTGACCTTAGCGATGAAAGGGCGCTGTTATACTCCGAGATTGAGAGCCAGATATGCTTTCTCGCCTCAACCTGATGCTGTTTTCAGGGAGGTTTAAGCTTCAAAATATATACTTGCCGCAGATAAACAAAACGGGGTGATGATATATGCGTATACTTATAGCGGACGATGAGCAGAGCATTGCCAAGGCGCTCAAGGTCATTCTGGAAAAGAACAAATTCGCGGTGGATGCCGTGTTCAACGGCACGGACGCGCTGGACTATATTATGAGCACGCCGTATGATGCCATCGTGCTGGACATCATGATGCCGGGGCTGGATGGACTGACGGTATTGAGCCGTGCGCGTGAGGCGGGGATAAAGACCCCCGTGATGCTGCTGACAGCGAAGAGCGAGATTTCCGACCGCGTGGCAGGGCTGGAGTGCGGCGCGGACGACTATCTGCCCAAGCCCTTTGCCACGGCGGAGTTTGTCGCGCGCGTGCGCGCGCTCACGCGGCGCAGCGAGAGCTACACCCACTCCGTCATCACCGTCGGCTCGACACAGCTCGACTCCGGGCGCTACGAGCTGCGCTGCGGGGAGAAGAGCGTCACGCTGAGCAACAAGGAGTATCAGCTGATGGAGCTTTTTATGCGCAGTCCCCGGCGCGTGTTCTCGACCGAGCATATAATGGAGCTTATCTGGGGCTTCGACGCGGAGGCGGAGACGG
>CAVGKI010000147.1:2698-5167 GCA_963629655.1 Butyricicoccaceae bacterium
GCCCTCGACACGCTGGAGTGAGCGAGGGGCAGGGAAAATGCTGAAAAAAATGCGCCGGAGGTTTATCCTCGCGGCAATGACGGCGGTGTTCACGATAGTGGCGATGCTGTCGGTGTGCGTGTGCATATGGTTCTATCGCTCGAACGTAAACCAGCTCGATGACACACTGCGCGGCATCCTCGTCAGTGAGCAGCACCAGCGTGACCCCTTTGCCGACAGCTTTCCCGGCGGTGACGGTCGTGCATCGTCCGAGCGCCCGTATATGACGCGCTTTTTCTCCGTCACGTTCAGCGACACCGGCGCGGTGAGCCACACCTCGCGCGATTACATCGCCTCTGTCAGCGATGAGGAGGCTGTGCAGTACGCCAAGACCGCCGTGGCGCGCGGGCGGGAGTTCGGGTTTTACAAGGGCTACCGCTACATTGTGTCGCAGGGCGACACGGTGACGGTGGTGTTCCTAAATGCGGAATTTGAGCAGCGCTTGCAAAACGCGCTGATAGTCGGGTGCGCGGCGGTGTCGCTTTTCTGCATGACGCTGGCATTCGTGATGATATTGCTGCTGTCCAAGCGCGCGCTCGACCCGTATATGCGCAATATCGAGCAGCAAAAGCGCTTCATCACCGACGCGGGGCACGAGCTGAAAACCCCGCTGACCGCCATTGCCGCGAGCGCGGATGTGCTCGCTATGGACGATGAGCAAAACGAATGGGTGCAGAGCATTCAGCTTCAGGTGCAGCGCCTTGCAAGGCTGGTCAACGCCTTGGTGACGCTCTCACGCCTTGATGAGGAGCAGCCTCTGCCGGAGCAGACGGATTTCGTCCTGAGCGACGTGATATGGGAGATTGCAGAGCCTATGCGCTCTCTCGCGGCGGCAAAGGGCAAAACGTTCACCCAGAGCATTGAGGACGGCATGCGTATGCACGGCGACAGCGCCAGTGTTGGGCAGCTCGTCTCCATTCTTCTGGACAATGCCCTCAAGTATTCCACCCCAGGCGGGGAGATACGCCTTGCGGCGTTCAAGCGCCACAGGGAGAACATTATAGAAGTCTCAAACCCCTGTGCGCTCATGGACACGGAGCATATCGACCGCCTGTTCGACCGCTTCTACCGCCCGGACGAGTCGCGCGCGTCAAGCACCGGCGGCACGGGCATAGGGCTGTCCATCGCGCGGGCGATCACCGAGGCGCACGGCGGCACGATAACGGCGGAGAGCGCCGACGGGACAAGCATAACCTTCCGCGTGAAGCTTCGCGCGATATAAGATGATATAAGATATGTATAATAGTGTTAAAAAAGCTTTTGCCCGCATACGCATCTGCTGCGTATGCGGGCTTTGCCGTACATTCTTATTCGTCTGCGCCCCATTCGGGAACGTGGACGGTTATGTGCTCCTCGGAGGATTTTTTTGCCGCAAGGGAGTAGCGCAGGGCAGAGATGCCGTCGCTCAAGGGTGTCTCAATGGGCTTGTTGTTCTTGAGGCAGTCCTGAAACGCCTCATGCGCATAGAGTATGACATCGCCTGTGGCGTGGTCATAGGAATCGTTAAAGCGAAGCGTTTCGGCGTAGGGCATATCCTCGGTTTTCCATGTGAGATTCGTAAACTCAAACATTCCCTCACCGGTGAGGAAGATGGAGCCCTTGTCGCCGATATAGGCGCGCGAGCAGGTGGGAATGTCGCACGCCCACGATGCCGCAATGGTCGCGATCGCGCCGTTTTTCAGGCGGGCGCTTATGGACGTGTGGTTGTCAAAGCGCGGCACGGAATCGAGCGTGCCGGTGTAATTGCAGCTAATTGTCTCGAACGAGCCCGCCATGGCGGTGATGAGCTTCCAGTCGTGCGAAACGGATTCTATGGTCATGCCGCAGGCAAGGTTCGGGTCGGTGCGCCATGAGGCAGCCATGTTTTTCGCATGGAAGCCGAAGCCGGGGCTGAGGCGGGAGAACGCAATGTTCACCGGGCGGCCGAACATGCCGGTGTGCACAAGCTCCAGCATCTTTCTGTATGCCGGACGGTAGTAGTGGGCAAAGCCGACCATTATTTTCGCGTCGTACTCATCTGCCATTTTCTTTATCTTCATGGCATCCTCCCACGTCGCGCTGACGGGCTTCTCCATGTAGAGCGGCACATGGTGCTTGAGCACCATTTCCACGTAGTCAAGGCGCTTCGTAGGCGGCGTGCTGATGACAACATAGTCGGATTTGACCACATAGTCCTCAATTTCCTCATAGCTGCATATCGGGCAGTTGAACTCAGCCGAGAGAATGTCCGCGTTTGCTTTGCTGATGTCAAAGCCGCCGATGACCTCGCCGCCAAGGCGGACAACTGCTCTGCCGTGATGGCGGGCAATATCGCCCGCGCCGATAAGAAATACTTTCATGCTGCTCTCCTCATTTCTTCACAAGCGTTCTGGCGGTGTCTGCAATGTTGTCCACCGTCACGCCGTTCATTGCCAGCAGGCGCTCATACGG
>CAVGKI010000148.1:0-5115 GCA_963629655.1 Butyricicoccaceae bacterium
TTTTTTTGTATTGTTTTCTTGCCCGAAGATACATTATCTTCTGGTGCTTTTTTGCGCCCGTATAAAAGGAGAATTGTATCTTATGGAAAACCTGCGCTTCATCATCATGTGCGTCATCGTGATTGCCGCAATTTTCGGCGCGGCGCTGCTCGCCGAAAAGCACCTCAGCCGCGACAGAAAGGCGTTCTCCGACACGCACTACGTCACCTACACCGCCATCTTTGCCTGCATGGCAGGCGTGCTCATGCTCTTTGAGCTGCCGCTGTTCTTCGCGCCGGGCTTTTATAAGCTCGATATAAGCGAGATGCCGGTGCTCATCTGCACGTTTTACCTCGGTCCCGTCGCGGGCGTGACGGCGGAGCTTGTCAAGGTCATGGTCAAGCTGCTCCTAAAGGGCACGAGCACCGCTTTCGTCGGCGATTTTGCAAACTTCGTCGTCGGCTGCTCGTTCGTTCTGCCTGCCAGCATCATCTACCACGCCAAGCCCGGCAGGAGAACCGCGCTTGTCGGCATGGCTGTCGGCACGCTCGTGCTCACCGTGTTCGGCAGTCTTTTCAACGGCATCTATCTCATTCCGAAGTTTGCCGAGCTTTACGGCATGCCCCTTGATGCCATCGTCGGCATGGGCACGGCGGTCAACGCCGGTATCACGAGCGTCGCCACGCTTGTGGTTTTCGCGGTCGTACCGTTCAACCTTTTGAAGGGCGTTGTCGTCTCCGCGCTGACGTTTTTGCTCTACAAGCGCATCTCGCCCATCCTCCACAAGAACGATGCCAGGCGCGCCGCCCGTCTCGAAAAGGAAAAGAACGCCGGACAGGGCACACCCAAAAAGGTGTGAGCGCTTTCACAGCGCTTTCAGCACGCGCCTCAGCCGCGTTATGCTCAGAATAAAATTCAAAAGCTCCGTGAAATATATGATGCCGATGTACGCCGCCAGCGCATAGCGCGGCAGCAGCCACCATACGAGCAGCAGCCCCGTCAGCGAGTCGAGGATGTTTATCCCCATGCTCCACACCTGCTGCCCCAGCCCCTTTAGGCAGCCGTCGATCGTCATATCCGTGTACATCACGGGCACGAGCGGTGCAAGAAGCCGGATGTAATGTCCGGCTTCTTGGCTTTTGTACACGGCAAAGCCCAGCATATCCGAGAAAAACCACATGAAAAGCCCGACTGCGGCGGAGAACTCCGCGCTCAGAAGCAGCAGTTTTTTTGCCGCGGCGTGTATGTCCGCGCGGCTGCCCTGAACCTGCGCCTCCGTCAGCTCCGGCACGATGAGCTCCGCCGCAGCGGACATGATGCACGACGGGAAGAAGATGATAGGCAGCACCATGCCCTGTATCGTCCCATAGCCTGCGAGCGCCCCGTCGGCGGAGTACCCTGCGGATTTCAGCCCGCGCGGGACGAGCAGATTTTGCAGCATCGTCAGCGCGCTGCGCGCGTAGGCGGACACCGCCAGCGGCAGCGCAATTTTCAGCATCCGCGCCGTCAGGCGCTGTCCGCCGCCGCACTCGCCGTAGTGCCGCCGCCTGTCGTCGATATATACCGCCAGCATCAGCGCGAGCGACACGACATCAGCGATAACCCGCCCGAGCGTTACCGCCGCACAGCTCAGCTCTATATCCTCCAGCGGGGCGCGCACAAGGCACAGCGCCACCATCGCGATACCGAGAAGCTGCTCCGCCAGATGCACGGCGCTCGGCTTCCACACGCGCCCGCACGCCGTGAAGTACCCCGACAGCGCCGCGCACAGCGCCGTGCACGGCATACTCACCGCGCTCAGCCGCAGCGAGCGCACCGTGCGCGCATCGCCTATCCACAGAAAGCCTATCGGCTCTGCCAGCGCGCGGAGTATCAGCCCCGCCGCCACCCCGAAAAACAGCGCGTAGCCCATGCAGCGCCGCATCGACGCGCGTATCCCCGCGCAGTTGAGCGCACCCAGCTCCTCGGAGATGAGCCGCGTCGACGCAAAGCGTATGCCGGACACCGCAAAGGTCATTGCCAGCCCCGTCACCGACAGCACCAACTGATAAAGCCCTATGCCCGCCGAGCCTATCCGCCCCACGAGCCACACCTGAAACGCAATGCCTATACAGCTCATCAGCAGCGATACGCCCGTGAGCAGAAATGTGTTGTATATCAGCCGTCTTTTTTGAATCATGCGCATACCCCCGGATAGTCCAGTGTATGCAGACGCAGCGGCGGACTTGTCTATTTTCACCCGGGGCATTGACAAATACATGTCACGGGAGTAAACTGTCCGCACAAAGAAACAGGAGGAAGCGCATATGAATAGGACAAGAAAGCACAAGGTTTTTGACCGTCCCATTCTCGGCATGATTGTGGCGATCATTCTGTCACTGCTGTTTTGCAATGTAGTGCCGTATATCTGTGCCGCAGTGTTCACGGGGCAGGGTGTCGGCAATGTCGCCTCCGGCGGGACTGTCTCGGCGCTGTTCACCGTTTTGTCGGCGCTGATTTGCCTGCTGTTCCATCGGTTCTGGTTTCGCGGGGAGCTGAACGGCTTCTTTAACGCGCGCGGGCTGGGCAGGGCGCTGCTGCTGGGGTGGGGCGTGCTGGCGATATTTGTATTTCTACTTGGCAACAAGCTCCTTAACGGCACGGTGATAGGCAATGTCGGCACGGCGCTTATCCTCGGTCTTGCGCCGGGAATGAGCGAGGAGGTCATTTTCCGCATTCTGCCCCTCTCCATCGCCATGCGCAGCGAGGACAAGGCGCATATGGCGACGCGCTCCGCCGCGTTCACGGCGATACTTTTCGGCTTGTTCCACTGTGTCAACCTTGTCAGCGGCGCAGATCTTATCACCACGCTGATACAGGTGCTCTACGCGGCAGGCGTGGGGCTGCTGTTCGCGGCGATATATCTGCGCACGGGCAACATCTGGGTGACGATAACGCTGCACACGCTCACGGACTTCAATGCGTTTCTCGATGCCTCTCTCCAGCAGACGGGCGGCGTGCTCACGCAGGGGAGCAGCACGTTCGAGTACCTGATAGAGTTTTCGTTCGCGGTGGTGTTTCTCATCAATGCCGTGTGCATATTCCGCCCCAACAAGCGCGAGGAGATCCCCGCCGTCTGGCAGAGAATCTGGCGCGAGTGAGGGCATGGCAGAAAATCTATACAAAGCCGCAAAAATGTCCTTGCACGCGGCGGATTTCTGTGCTAAAATAATTTTGGTGGATTATATATTTTTACGCTGAAATTATTTGCGAAAGGTAAAGTGTACCCCATGTCAAGGACATTTTTAGAAAACAGTACAGTTGGGATGATCGCATCTCAAAATGTTCTTGTGGGCGATTAAGCCAATCCTTTGGCTTAATCGGCTTGATTGCCAAGAAGAAGAAAAGGGCTGGTGCGTCAAGGGCGGCGCAGCCGTTTACTTTACCCTTGATGCGGCAGACATTTTCTGCTACGCCCCATCCTCTTTGCCGTAAACAGGCAACGGGTAGACACCGGTGAGACAATACTCGTAATACTCATTGGGAGACAGCTTGGCAAGCGTCCACTGCCCTCTGTCGTTGTTGTAATAATCCATCCAGTCGTCAATGATTTTCTTCACGGAATCGAAGTCGGCTGCGCGGGAAACCAAATGGCCGATCTCATCCTTCATATGGCCGAAGAAGCTCTCCTGCGGCGCGTTGTCCCAGCAGTTACCGCGCCGGGACATGGACTGCTGCAAATGGGAGTCCGAGATGATTTGACGGAACTTTTTGCTGGTATAGTGGCATCCCTGGTCGCTGTGTATGAGCGTTTCCGCATCAAGGGAGATGCCGTGATGATCAATAAGGTTGTTGATTGTTTCGAGGACGAAATCAAGCTCAAGGGAAGGGCTTAACACATAGGAAAGCGCCTGTTTTGTGAAAGCGTCAAGGATCACAGACAGATAGCAGAAGATCCCGCAGTAAGGGATGTATGTAATATCCGTCAGCAGAACCTTGCGAGGCCCGTGTTCTTTGAACTCGCGGTTGAGGATATTGTCGGCAACGATGTCTGTGCGCATTTCCTTCGCCATCCTCCTGTACGGATTGGCCTTGCGGATGGGACAGCGCAGATTGTATTTACGCATGAGCCGCTGTATCTTCTTGGTGTTCATAAGGATCGGCGGGCTCATGTGCAGAAGCCGCATATGAATCCCTCTGATGCCTTTGTCAAAGCCCCGATAACTGTATGCTTCGAGGATTAGGTTGAAATCCTGCTGGTCTTTCAGTTCCTTCTCCTGACGCTTTTCCTCCGAAGCAAGCCAGTTATAGTAGCCGGAACGGGAAACACCGGCGATTTTGCAAAGTTCTCTGACATTTTGCAGGCTGCCCTCCTGCGACACGATCTCACGGATAAGCTCATATTTGACGTGAGGCTTGTCCATAACTAAGTCCTCCGCTTTTTGGCGCTGCCCAGCTCGGTAATTTTTTTTAGAAATTCTACCTGCTGGCGCAGATACTTCAGCTCACGCTGCATTGAGGCGACAGACTGCTGTGCCGGCATGGTGTTGTAGTCTGTGTTCTTAGGGGTGTCCACCTTTGTTCTGCCATGCGTTTCAGTGAGACCCTGACCGCTTTCGATGCGTTTGATGAGCCGACGAGGGTAGCCATATACACGGTTTTCGCCTAATATGGAGATGTCATACCCCAAATCGGTGAAAATCTCGCTGCTGGTCTCTCCGTTCTCGTAACGGGCGAGGAACAGGTTTTGAAATTCGAGTGTAAACCAGATGTGGTGAAAGTCCACCTTGCTGGTAAAAGGATTGGCGGCAAGTGTTTCAATTTCCTCGGGAGTGAATTTCCTGTGGTGATAACGTTGTCCCATAATGCATAACCTCCATGTTGCTTGTGTTCATTGTACCGCATCCTGCTTTTTGGGACAAATACCTGTGTCCGAAAAAAGGGGTTTCCACCAAAATACCGTGTCCGGTTTGCGGGGATGCCGCACAAATGCAGTGTCCGATAATCGTAATCTTACGAAAGGAAAGTGTCCACTTTATAGGATACAGTTTACATGAAGCCGAACCCCATACTTAGACAGACAGACAGACAGACAGGCTAAGTCTGTCCCTTTGTGCTGTCCGCAGGCACAAGCACACGCTTTCAACAGACGCATTT
>CAVGKI010000149.1:0-5082 GCA_963629655.1 Butyricicoccaceae bacterium
GCGTATAATAGCATGATAAATTATCTCAAGCAGGTAAACGAGCATGAAAACGTGGATAAAAAAATATGCGGCGCTCATTCTCGCGCTTATTCTGGTGAGCGCGGTGTGCTTTCTCTTTGCCGGACGCAAGGAGGGTATGTTCATCGACGAGATATACTCTTTCGGTCTGTCGAACAGCTATTACGCCCCGTATGTCACCGATTTGAAGGACGGCAGCCTTATCGACAAGGTGATGACCCGGCAGGAGCTTATTGACTACCTCTCCGTCGGCGAAAATGACCGCTTTGCCGCAGGCTCGGTGTACTATAACCAGTCGCTCGACGTGCACCCGCCGATGTATTACTGGCTTTTGAACTTCGCCTCCTCGCTCTGCGCCGGGACATTCTCGATGTGGACGGGGCTCGTGCTCAATTACATCATATATATGCTCACGCTGATATTGCTCTACAAGCTGGCGCTGCTGCTCTTTGACAGCCGCGCGAACGCCGTGTGCGCGGTGCTGCTGTACGGGCTGAGCACGATAGGTCTTTCCACAATGCTGATGATACGCATGTATGTGCTCTTAACGCTGTGGAGCGTGCTGCTGTCCTATCTCATCGCGCTTTTGATGCGCGAAAAGCGCACGGTGCTCTATCCGCTTGTCGGCATCACGGTGTTCGCGGGGCTTATGACACAGTATTATTTCGTGTTCTACGCCTTCTTCGTGTGTCTGGCGTATGACATTTATGCCGCGATACGGCGCGATTGGCGTGGCTTGGTGATGTTCTCGCTGGCGGCGCTGTGCGGCGCGGTGTGCCTGCTGCCGGCGTTCCCCGCGTGCCTGCGCCAACTGTTTGCGGACGCGCTCGTCTCCGGCGGGAGCGCCGTGGACAATCTCAAGAGCGTCGGGCAGTACGCCGAGCGGCTGAACATCTTCCGCGCGGATTCCATGCACCGCATGAAAGCCATTGTGTATGCCGCGCTCATCCTCGCCGCCGCAGCGCTGATATGCTGCCGCCGCGTAGCGCGCGCCGTGCGCGAGGGCGCGGTGAAGTGGGACGCGCTTATATTCATCATTCCGGCGGTCGTGAGCTTTCTGCTCATCGCCGTCATCTCCCCCGTGAGCGAGATACGCTATATCTACAACCTTGCGCCTATGCTGACGCTGGCGGTGTCGCTGCTGTGGCAGCTTGCGGCAGCTGGTCTGCCGGAGCTGCGGGAGAAAAAATACGCCCGCCCTGCCGCGCTGCTCGCCGTGGCGGCGCTGTGCCTGTGGGAGGCGCGCTGCGTCGCGCCGGATTATCTGTATGACGAGTACAGCGATTATGACGAGCTTCTTCAGGCGCACTCCGCCGCGCCGTGCGTGTATATCGACGACAACTATTTCTCGCCCATCACGTATGACATGCTGCAACTTATGAATTTTGACGATTTTCTTGTCACGAACAACACCGCCTCCGAAGCAATGCTCGACTATATAGGCTCTGCGCCGGAGACCGTAGTGTTCATCGACATAAGCCGCGAGTGGGCAAGCGGGTATGACCCGAACGAGGTCATTGCCGGGCTCAAGGCGAGTACGGGCTACACCGAGGCGGACGAGCTGTATTCCAACGGATTTTCCGCCGTCTATCTTCTTAAGGGAGGAAACGCATAATGCTGTCTGTCATTCTGCCGTCATATAACGAGGAAAAGATGATACCCGTTGCGGCGGACACCATCTCCGGCATACTTGAGCGCGAGGGCATCGACTTTGAGCTGCTGTTCATCGACGACGGGTCGAAGGACGCAACGTGGGAGAACATCACAAAGGCTGCCGAGAGAAACGCGCACGTCGTGGGCGTGCATTTCAGCCGCAACTTCGGCAAGGAGGCGGCGATGTTCGCCGGGCTTGAAAAGGCGACGGGCGACTGCTGCGTCGTGCTCGACTGCGATTTGCAGCACCCGCCGGAGAAGATAGTGGAGATGTACCGCCTGTGGGAGGACGGGTATGAGGTCGTCGAGGGCATAAAGGAGGATCGCGGCGAGGAGTCTGGGCTGCACAAATTTGCCGCGAACAGCTTCTACGGGCTGATAAGCCGCGCGACGGGCATGGATATGTCCTCCTCGTCGGACTTCAAGCTTCTCGACCGCAAGGTGGTGGACACGCTCAACAGTCTGCCGGAGCGCAACGTGTTCTTCCGCGCGCTGTCGTTTTGGGTCGGGTACAAAAAGGCGACGGTGTATTACAGCGTGCGCGAGCGCACCGAGGGCGAGAGCAAATGGTCAACAAAGTCACTCATCAAGTACGCAATTACAAATATCGGCTCGTTCTCGTCCGCGCCGCTGCACATGGTGACGGTGCTGGGACTGCTGATGCTGATGGTGGCGATAGTGTTCAGCATTATCTCGCTCGTGCAGAAGCTCACCGGGCAGGCGCTCGGCGGGTTCACAACGGTGATATTGCTGCTGCTGTTTTCAAGCAGCATGATAATGATAAGCCTCGGCATAGTCGGCTACTACATCGCGCGCATATATGACGAAATCAAGGGGCGTCCGCGCTACATCATATCCAAGACGGTGGGAGAGAAGAAATGAAAGAAAAAATCATCGAGCTTTTTAAGAAATACCGCGAGATAATCGTCTATCTCATCGTCGGCGTGATGACGACCGTTGTGTCATGGGCGGCAAAGTTCTTGTTCAACTTCATCTTCTACGCCGGCACGGCTTACCCCACTGCCGCGCAGAATCTCGTGCTGAGCATTGTCAACTGGGTTGCGGGCGTGGCGTTCGCCTACCCTACGAACCGCAGATTCGTGTTTGAAAGCAAGGACCCGAATATTCTCCCCGAGTGCACGAAGTTCGTGCTCTCCCGCGTGTCAACGCTCATTCTCGATGCCGTCGTGATGCAGATACTCGTCGCCGTTGGGCTTGACCTCTACATCGCAACGCTTATCTCCGCCGTGCTGGTGGTCATTGCAAACTACGTGTTCAGCAAGGTGTTTGTGTTCAAGAAAAAGACGGAGGACTGAGGTGACCCCCTGTCTCTCCTGAAAGGTAAGTGAGCGTCCAAATCTTCGATTTGGCTAACGACT
This sequence comes from Butyricicoccaceae bacterium, assembly GCA_963629655.1. GTDB lineage: Bacteria > Bacillota > Clostridia > Oscillospirales > Oscillospiraceae > Limivicinus. The sequence continues at coordinate 3,051 of CAVGKI010000149.1, forward strand.
TATGCCTTTGGCTGAGGTGGCGCGGCGCTTTGCGCCGTGTCGGAGGGGGCTATTGCGGTCTGCACGGTGTTGCGGAAACCCCTCCACCGCTAACGCGGTCCCCCTCCCCTTTCATGGGCGGCTGGGAATGACTGTAATTCCAACAAGTGCACCCTTGGCTCCACTGAAAGGTAAGTAAGCGTCCAAATCTTCGATTTGGTTAACGCGAACTTATGCCTTTGGCTGAGCTGGCAGCGGCATTGCCGCTGACTGAGGGGTTTCCATATAAATCACGGGCAGGCGCGGCGCGCCTGCCCGTGTGCTATATTCTGTTTTTTACTTGAGTATCTCGCTTATGTCGGTCGTGCCGAGGGTGAAAGTCACCGTTGCGCCGTCGTGGGTGAGCTTATATGTGCCGCTGCCCTTTGCCGACAGGTCGGCAAGGTCAAAGGTAGAGGTCGCGCCGCTCGTGACGAACACAACCGTTTCTATGCCCTGCGCCGTGAGCGCGGAGATGTTCGCCGCTGCCCCGGTGAGCACTGCATAATCGCCGTCGACCGTGACGGTCAGAACGCCGTCCTTGACCTCGGTCTTATAGCCGATGCTTTTGCCGTCCTTATCGACCACGCTGTAGGACGTCACCGTCTGGCTGACCGTCTTGGATTCTGTCTTTCCGCCAACGGGGACATAGCTTCCGATGATTGTTTTTGTTAGCGTTGCGTTACCTTCCGCATCGTAGGCGTAACACTCGATTCTGCCCTCCTTCGTCAGCTTGGTAACGTTCGGCTCGGCATCGCCACCGCGCACCGGCGTGTGAGAACCGCCACTTTTCTCCGTGTAGTAGCCGCCGCCGCCGATGCTCGCACCTGGTCCATAATTATTATTACTATTATCGTCCGCTTTGCCACCCTGTACCTTGACTTCTGCGTCGCCGGAAACGGTAAGGGTGTCTGAGTAGGCTTTGCCGAGGGCACCGCTGCCGATGCCCGCGCCGCATTTGCCGCCAGTGGCTTTTACCGTGCCGCCGGAGATGGTAATGCCGTTGCCATCACCGTTGTAACCGCCGCCGATGCCCGCGCCGTAATCATCGCCAGTGGCTTCTACCGTGCCGCCGGAGATGGTGATGTCTGTGCCTGTGCCAAAGGCACCGCCACCGATACCCGCGGCGTTACTGCCTCCAGTGGCTTTTACCTCGCCACCTTCTATCTTTATATTCGAGACATTAGTAGATGCTGTGTAACTTCCACTGCCGATGCCCGCACCATTCGTGCCGCCATTGGCTATGACTTTGCCGCCGGAGATGGTTATATTGGTGACATTGTCCCCGCTTCCTCCGCCGATGCCGGCACCGTAGGTACCGCCTTGGGCGGTCAGACTGCCGTTATTGTCCGTGTCGGTGATGGTCAGGCTTCCGTTGTTGTTCTTCTCCACGCCAGCGTGACTAGCGCCGCTCACGACCGTGTTATCGCCGTCCAGCTCGATGGTCACGTCGCCTTTGCCATCGGTGGACACAGCAGCAGCACCGCTCGCGTTGATGTTCACGTCTTTCAGCGTGACCTCGGCGGTTGCGCCCTGTTCGGCTTTTATGGTAACGGTGTTGGATATAGATGCTGATTTATCCGTTTCCGCCGACGGAGTTTGATAAATAACCGTATCAGTGGTCTGAAACTCTTCTGTAACGCCATTTACTTGGGTGACATACTGACCATCAGCTTTTGCCTCGACAGTAATATTACCAGTTCCCAAGTTATAATTTTCAGCAAATGCCGAGATAGGCAGGCTTGCGATAAACAGCAGAGCCATTGCCATAGAAATCAATCTCTTTTTCATATAGTGGTCTTCCTCCAAAAATATAATTATGACAGCGGGGATTTGCATTGCTGTCAATTTAACAAAATTGGGCGCAAAAAGGCGCACCCTGCCCAAGCCTATGGGCAGAGCGCGCCTATATTGAGCCTGCGCTTATATGCGCAGACGGTATTAAAGGACAGAATTATCCTGTCTGTCTGTCTGTCTGTCTGTCTGTCTGTCTGTCTGTCTGTCTGTCTGTCTG